>NZ_JBGTZB010000011.1:0-55386 GCF_041807825.1 Streptococcus sp. E24BD
AAAATTACTTACTAACGAAGAGTGGAATCTTGTCCAAAAACTCGCTTCCGGAAATGCTTTTAAAGGGAAAAAGAATATCATTACAAAAGTGAAAAAATTAATCAAACAACTTGAAGGTGAGTGATGATCGATTTTCTATGCCAACTCTTGCTGTAGTAACCCCATTTCTTTTTTGAGTCATCCAAGTTTGCTATAAAAACTCCCAGGTTTGTCAAGTTTACTTCGATATTGATGTCCGGACACTTTTTAAAAAAGTGTCCTACACAATCTCCTCTAAAAAGATTAAACTAAGTCCATCAAAACGAAATGAGGATACACGATGTATTTGGGACACTATGCTCTAGCAACTACTGTTAAGGCTAAAAAACCTGAATTGCCTGTTATGCCGATTTTTTTTGGCAACAGGAGCCATTGATATTGTTAATGGGATTAGCATCATGTTAGGTATCTCAAGGGTAGATCCTATTTTGGAAACAAAACCTTACCTATACTTTGATTTAACCCAAATTGACTGGGATCACTCGCTCTTAATGGGAATCGTTTGTTCCTTAGTCGCAGGTAGCTTAGCCTATTTTTTCTATCGAAAAGATAATACTATTGGCCTGTCAACTACTTTAGTAGCTTTTTCTCACTGGCTACTGGATTTTCCTTTCCATAATGCTGATTTAGTGCTCTATCCTGGCTCTTCACTCAAATTTGGTTGGGGATTATGGAGAGTGATGGGTGAATACGCCAGCTTTATTCTGCCTGCTTTTATCTTTAAATGGCTCTATCAGCAAACAGGTAAACCCATCAAAACAATTTAATCAATCACTTTAAAAATTAGCTGACCAAGTTCCTCAATACTGAGAGGCGTGGTCGGCTTTTTTAGGAGATAAGTCAAGGTTGACACAACAGCAGATGCTAGTATTTCCAAGGTGATGTCAACTGTTTTGGGGTGGCTGATGGCTAATTTCGGATAAAAATGGTATTTGATAGCTTGTTTCCACTTGTCAATAAAGGCTGGGTTGGGTCTTTTGATCAAGGAAGCTTCAAAAAACTCACGGTGTTTGGTCACAAAATCAATCGTCACTGCAACAAATGCCAAATCATCTAGCTTAATCAAGGGACCCGTTCCCTGCATCAACTCAAGCACTATCCTATCTTCAACTTCAACCTTCAGCTGCTCAACATGGTCACAATAGTTATAGAAACTAGACCGTGACAAGGGAGTTGCTTGACAAATAGTAGATACGGTTAGTTTTTACTGGGAATCAGCATAGAGCCCTAAAAATGTCCGATGAAGTGCTAGTTGGGTGTTATTCAGTTCAAATGAAGTAAATGATGGGGTATAGGGATTTATCATCAGTTCGTTTTCTCAGCTTTCCTTGCCCGAATCAATACTAGCTGGTCACCAAAAGCGACTAATTCGCCGAGGATTTGGTGATCCTTGAGTTGTCTGATGTTAAAGACAATCTCGATTTTGCCATCATGCTCACCAATGGTTGCCTTAAGTGTTGTGACTGACAGGGCTTCAAAATAATCTTGAGTGAGGAAGTATTTGAGTGAAGCTTTTTCAAAGACAACCTTGAGCTGGTCCCCCTGTCGATCAACCCTTTCAACAAAGGCAGCATCCAGACAAGCCTTGACCAGACCAATCTCAATCAGATAGGCTACCTGGTCTGGGTACTCTCCAAAGCGGTCAATCAGCTCATCTTGCAAGTCCTGATAATCTGCTCGGCTATTGATTTCACGAATCCGCTTATAAATAGCAATTTTCTGTCGCTCATCAGTGATGTAATCAGATGGCAAGTAGGCATCCATTTGGAGGTTGAGCTCAGCATTGCCTTTCTCTCTGGCAGTTGACTTGCCTTGCTTTTTGGCAATAGCTTCCTCAAGCAATTGACTGTAAAGCTCAAAGCCAACTGAGTCAATAAAGCCAGACTGTGATGCCCCAAGGATATTACCCGCCCCACGAATGGACAAATCCCTCATGGCAATCTTAAAACCAGATCCTAGTTCTGTGAAGCCCTTAATCGCCTCCAAACGCTTCTCGGAAACCTCTGTCAAGACCTTGTCAGGTCGGTACATAAGGTAGGCGTAGGCGATGCGATTGCTACGGCCAACCCGACCTCGAAGTTGATACAAGGTTGACAGACCCATCTTGTCAGCATCCTCGATAAAGAGGGTATTAACGTTAGAAATATCAACCCCAATTTCAATGATAGTCGTAGCCACTAAAACATCATAAGTCCCAGCGATAAAGTCCAACAGGGTATTTTCTAGTTGTATCTCTGTCATCTGACCATGGACAAAGCTAATGCTTGCCTCTGGCACCAGGTCTTTGAGGTCTGACACTTTCTTGTCAATCGTGTCAACTCTATTGTAAACGTAGAAGACCTGTCCACCCCTGTCCATTTCCCGAAGAATCGCTTCGCGGATCATGCCAGGATTAGTCTCCATCACATAGGTTTGAACAGGGTAGCGATTGGTTGGTGGTGTCTCAATCACCGATAAATCACGGATACCAAGCATGGACATGTGAAGGGTTCTAGGAATCGGTGTCGCTGTCAAGGTCAACACATCCACCTTACTTTTCAACTCTTTTAACCGTTCCTTATGCTTGACACCAAAGCGCTGCTCTTCATCAATGACCAAAAGACCCAAGTCTAGGAAGTCAACGTCTTTTGATAGGAAACGATGGGTGCCGATAATAATGTCAACTTGACCTTTACGTAACTTGTCAAGAGTGTCAATTTGTTCAGTCTTACTTCTGAACCGACTCAGAACATCCACATTAACAGCAAAATTGTCGAACCGCTCACGGAAGTTGTCATAGTGCTGTTGGGCAAGGACAGTTGTCGGCACGAGAACAGCTACCTGCTTGCCACTGTTAACAGCCTTAAAGGCTGCTCGCATGGCAACTTCAGTCTTACCAAAGCCGACATCACCGACCAAAAGCCGATCCATGGGCTTATCTTTTTCCATATCAGCCTTGATTTCCTTGATGGAGCGTAACTGATCATCTGTTTCAGCATGAGCAAAATCATCATCAAACTCCCGCTGCTGGTCATCATCTGGAGCAAAGGCAAAGCCCTTGAGCTGGCTACGTTCGGCATAAAGTTTCAGCAAGTCATCAGCAATGTCTTCCACCTGCTTGGACACTTTTTGCTTAGCCTTTTGGAAACGACCATCATTGAGTTTATTGATTTTAGGAACTTTGCCGTCACTAGCGACGTACTTGGACAAGCTGTCAATCTGATCAATGGGAATGGAAATCCGGTCAGCATGTTGATACTCAATGGTTAAATAATCCCGATGAATTCCCGATACCTTGATGGTCTCAATCCCTAAAAAACGACCAACACCATGAACCTGGTGAACCACATAATCACCTGTTGACAACTCACTGTAATCTTTGATTCGTTCAGCGTTAGAGATGTTCTGACGACGCGGACGACGCTTGATTTTTTTATGAAAAATTTCTCGTTCAGTGATGACCACTAAACGCTCATCTGCAAAATAGAAGCCGCTAGTTAGTTGACCAATAGTGGCTTGCACCTGACCTTTTAAAAGCTTGTCAGATTGACAGTATTGTAAATCAAATTGATAATCTTGTAAACTTTTTATTAACTTTTCTAGGCTAGATTCTGTTGTTGCTTGCAAGACAACCGTTGACCCTTGTTTTTGATAACGCGCAATTTCATCAATCAAGAGAGGAAACTGATTGAAAAACTCCTGCATGGGGTATTGGGTAAAATTGTACAACTGATCGAATTTGATATTGCCCAAGCCCTTATGGAAGGTTGAAAAGAAGGTAGCAGGTTCGTATTTTCTCAACTGTGCGTAGCTATCGGCAAAGTAAGATAAGGTTGACAGAGATTTACCATGTTGTAAATCATCTGTCAAGAGATTGGCGGCTTCTAATTCAAAGCGAGCATGTCGGTCAACGATTTTTTGAAAATCATCAAAGAAAACGGGTGTTCCAGTCGGCAAGTAATCCATCAAGGTATGGGGATGTTCGTAGAGCAGCGACAGCCATTTTCCAAGATCACGATGCCGATAACCAGCCTCTGTCGTTGACAAGAGGTCACTGAGGTAGGGTAGCGCTTCATCAGAAGCCTTCTGGACAGCTGACTGCAAAACCTCCACCAATCGCAAGCGATCCTGCTCATCAAAAAGTAGAGTATCTGCTGGAGTGATAACAACTTGCTCGAGATTATCTAGAGATTTCTGACTGTCAATATCCAAGTATCTAATCCTATCCAGCTCATCGCCAAAGAACTCTAGACGATAGGCCTGATCATCTGTCAACCCATAAATGTCTAAAATATCTCCACGTTTAGCAAACTCTCCTTGGTTGGAGACTTGTGACACCTTGGTATAACCCATAGTTGACAATTTCTTGACAAACGTGTCAAGGTCTACCTCCTGACCAAGCGTTAGCGACAACTGAGCTGACTCATACTGTTGAGGGCTTGGCAGATGAAGTCTGGTGCCAATCAGAGTTGTCACTAAAATACCTGTCGCTGACGGATTTAACAAAAAGTTCAAACTCGTCAAGCGAGACTGGGTCCGGTCTTTTGAGGCAAAGATAAACTCAGCTGCTGGCATATCATCTGCAAAAAAGGTGAAGACATGCTCCTCACCAATAAGGCTGGCTAACTCATCTGCTATTTTTTCAGCGTCATTCTGACTAGAGGTCACCAGAACCAATTTACCTCTTGTCTGTTCATAGGCAAAGGCAATAGCCAAGCTCTTACTTGACCCTGATAAGCCCATGACAAGCTGACGATTTCTGCTAGAAAGGCTGGATGCCCACTCTTTTAAGGGTTTACTTTGACCAATCAGGTCAATTAAAGTCATCTTATCCATTGTACTGCTGCATTGTCTTTTCAAAGTCCTTGGTTTGCAAATAGAATTTGACAGCACTGTCAACCTTATCCAAGGTATTTAGAATGGTGATGTAATCGTCTTGGTCAAATCTTGTCAAAACATGATTGACCACTGCGACATTCGGTTTTGGACGGCCGATACCAATTTTGATACGGTCAAATTCTTGACTACCGATATGAGCAATGATTGACTTGATACCATTGTGACCGCCAGCTGATCCTTTTTGGCGGAAGCGAATCTTGCCCACTTCCATGTCAAGGTCGTCATAGATGACAATCAAATCCTTGAGGTCAATGTTGTAGAAGGCCAGAATGGCTCGAACGGCAAGGCCACTGTTGTTCATATAAGTGGTCGGCTTGACAAAGTAGACCTTTTGACCATTGATAACACTTTTAGCGATATAGGCTTTGAAGGTTTTATCTTCTGTAAAGGTGGCGTCAAGGTCCTTGACAAGTCTGTCAATGGCCATGAAGCCGACATTGTGGCGGGTCTGGTCATACTTGCTGCCGACATTACCCAACCCAACGATGAGTTTTACCATGCTAGTCTCCTATTTCTATAATTAAGTATTCACCATGTTCCAAGCTAATCTCTTGGTACTTATTGGTGTGTGGAATTTGTTTATTGAAGCAGTAAAGGGCATTGATAACCCCACCATGAGTAATAATTAGAACTGTTTGATCCATTGTTTTTAGTTTATCGTAAAAACGAGAAACTCTCTTGAAAAAATCTGCTGGGCTTTCCCCATTTGGATAGGCTTCTTGATAGGAAAGGGTATTGTAATAGAGACCTGGGTACCATTTTTCTGCCAGCTGATTGTCTAATCCTGATAGGTCACCATTATTGATTTCTCTCAAGTCACTATCAACTGAAAATGATAGTTGGCACTTTTTTGCAATGATGTCAGCAGTCTCTAGGGCACGTAGCAAATCACTAGAAATCATCTGGTCAATCATCAACTGAGTGAGAGATTCAGCAGTTTTAGCAACCTGCTCTCTTCCTAGTGCTGTCAATCCTTGCGAACTCCAGCCACCACGATAGCCTTGCTCATCTTGTCCGTGCCTCATAAGAATAACTGTCATCTTTTTTACCTCAATATCTAAACACCAAAAGGGCTGGAAAAAGGTTCCAGCCGATTTAAGCATCAAATGTCTATCTTTTTCTTGAAAGATAAGTAGGCAAGCCTTAGTCATTAAACGCGTGGTTTATCAAAACAACTTAACACCTAATAGCTCTAAGAAAAATGCTAGACGTTAAATCTAAACTCCATGATGTCACCATCTTGGACAATGTATTCCTTGCCTTCTTCACGCAGGCGACCAGCTTCTTTGACTGCCTTCTCGCTACCATAGTGCATGAGATCGTCGTAACTCATGGTCACCGCACGGATAAAGCCTTTTTCAAAGTCGGAGTGAATGATACCAGCTGCTTGTGGCGCCTTAATCCCCCGCTTGAAAGTCCAAGCACGCACCTCTTTTTCACCAGCAGTAAAGTAGGTGCCAAGCCCTAATAAGTGATAGGCAGCACGGGTCAACTTATCTACACCTGACTCAGTCAAGCCGATGGCTTCTAAGAACTCTGTCTTATCTTCATCTTCCAGTTCAGAAATTTCTTCTTCGGCACGGGCTGAAATCACTACCACTTCCGCATTTTCCGTCGCTGCAAAGTCACGAATTTGCTGGACATAGCCGATATTGTCAGGGGCTGCGACCTTGTCCTCATCGACATTGGCCACATAGAGGATAGGCTTGGTGGTCAAGAGGAAGAGCTGCTTGACAATCTTTTGCTCGTCATCAGTGAAATCAACCGTCCGAGCTGACTTCCCGTCTTCAAGGACAGGCTTGATTTTTTGCAAGATAGTGAACTCCGCAACGGAATCCTTGTCTTTTTGGGTACGCGCCATCTTCTCTACACGCGCATAGCGTTTATTGACACTTTCAAGGTCAGCTAAAATAAGCTCCAAATTGATGGTTTCAATATCCGCAATCGGATCGACAAAGGCGTCTTCACGGCCTTGCTCGCGCATGACATTTTCATCATCAAAAGCACGCACCACATGGACAATAGCGTCCACTTCACGGATGTTGGCCAGGAATTTATTGCCCAGCCCCTCCCCACGAGAAGCGCCTTTCACGATACCTGCAATGTCGGTGAACTCGAAGGTCGTCGGTACTGTCTTTTTCGGTGTGATCAGGTCGGTCAACTTTTGCAGACGCTCATCTGGCACCTCCACCATGCCGACGTTTGGATCAATGGTCGCAAAGGGGTAGTTAGCCGCCTCCGCACCAGCTTTGGTAATTGCGTTGAAAAGGGTTGATTTGCCCACGTTTGGCAAACCGACGATACCTGCTGTTAAAGCCATAATTTTTTTCTCCATCTAAAAATTCAATCATGACTATTATAGCAGAAAATCAACAAAAAAGCTTGCTCGGTGCAAGCTTATTTTCCTAATATCCATCCGATATAACCTAGGATAGGTATAATAACCCACCAATAATCTGCTAAGAAATCCCAGACATTCATTTTACCATAGCCTTGATGTTGGTGAAACTCAGCTGGAATTTTAAATTCTTTTTCAACTTCAACCACTTTCTCAACAATAACTGGCTCAGGTTTGATTCCTGTCGCCAGCTCATCTAGAGTCACTTCAAAGATTGACGATAGCTTTACAAGGGTGTCAAGGTCAGGTGCCGTTTCACCGTTTTCCCATCGTGAGATGGCTTGACGCGAAAGATGGAGTTGATTAGCTAAGTCATCTTGCGATAGACCTTTTTGATGACGGAAATCTTTTAATTGCTCTGCAAATTTGTTCATCAGAGTTACCTCGCTTTCTTTACCTTTATTCTATCAAAAAATCCCCGAGCAGCCTAGAAACAGTTCAGGGAAGACCGCAACAAAAGGTGGCAATAGTTACGTTTCTATCAACTTAGAAAAAGGAAATCAACCAAGGAATCACAGCTAGC
Organism: Streptococcus sp. E24BD; assembly: GCF_041807825.1. NCBI lineage: Bacteria > Bacillati > Bacillota > Bacilli > Lactobacillales > Streptococcaceae > Streptococcus > Streptococcus sp. E24BD. Next base: position 7,839 of record NZ_JBGTZB010000011.1, read on the forward strand.
AAAATCCACCAATATTCTGAGAATAAATCCAGTAAAATAGATAGTCCATCTCTTTTTTCATATTTTCCTGTCTCAGGATTTAGAACAAATTCTCTCCCCTTCAAAAGTTGAAGATTTTCATCATCATCTTCTTCTACTTTGTCATTAAAATTGACTGGCTTCACACCCGTCACCAGCTCGTCAAGGGTCACCTCAAAGATTGACGCTAACTTGACAAGGGTGTCAAGGTCAGGTGAGGTTTCGCCGTTTTCCCATCGTGAGATGGCTTGACGAGAAAGATGGAGTTGATTGGCTAGGTCATCTTGAGACCAGCTTTTTTGGGTGCGGAGTGTTTTTAATTGCTCTGGAAATTTATTCATACCGTCAACCTCGCTTTCTTTACACCCATTATAGCCAAATTTCTTTGAGCAAACAAGAAACAGATAGCTTGAAAGAACGCAACAAAAGGTGGCAAGTCCTTAATGACTTGATTTTTTAAAGTTTCTATAAGTCCACAGGACTAGTCCAAACACTAATAACAATCTAATGACCAAAATACTAAAGCCATTTAACCAAAAGCTATCCAAGAAAAAGCCTTGAGATCCTTTATGAGACAACTGTAACATCAAACCTGCTGTATTAGAGGTTGATACAGAGACAATGGTCAACAATTTATGAATAAGCCCACCTTGAAAGACTTGTAGGAGAAAACTTGGTACAAAAATCGCACCAGCAGACACCGCAAAGGTTGTCAAGGGAGAATTGGTTTTGCTGGAGATAAAGGCATTGACAGCTGTGATGAAGATAAGACCGATAAACTGAAAAATAACTAGGTTGACAAAGGTTGACAGAAGTGTCAATTTCTCTGGAAAGGCCATGATGTTTTCAAAAGGCGTAATCCAGTCAAGGTTGAGCTGGACACTAGTATCCCAGCCGCTGAACCCAAAATACCAAGCAAAGACCGCTAAAATAATGGCATAAAAGGCAACAAACAAACTGGTACTAATCACTAAACTAGCTGTCAATTTAGCCACTGTCAATTTATTACGACCGTACTTGGTCGTCAAAAGAAGCGGATTCATCTGCTTAGCAGTATCACCAGAAAAGAGAGGGGCAGATAGGTAGACAGACAAAAGCAAGACAAGGATATAGGCACTGTTACTGACTAGAAAGAGTTGGTTCCAAGGGGCGAAATTTCCCAGCTTCAAGTCCCCAAGTGGGAAATGCGATCCTAGCTCTTCCTGAGATTTCAGTTTGATGTTATCAAATTGGAGCACCTCATCACTCTGGTTGATGGCAATCAGCATCTCCGTTGGTTCTGGAACTAGGGTATTGATGGCGTAATGAGAAACCACGCTGTAAACACCTTTTTTCTTGAGGTCAGGTTGATTTTTGGCGTAATCATTGAGGATGGAGCTGATTAAATCGTCAGATAAATAGCCACTATGCTCTTCGGCAATCTGCCGATTGATAGCAACGGCTGCCTTACCTTTTACGATAGCACCGTGGTAACCATTACTAATATGACTCCAGAAGAAATGCATATAAAACAAGCCAAGTAAGGCTAGTAGGGCAACCGTTACTGCTCCTAGAGCTGATTTTTTACGGAGTAATTTGGTCAATTCAAAGGATAAGATAGTTCTCATGAGACTTGCTCCTCTCTAAAGTGGTAAATGTAGAGGTCTTCCAAGGTTGGTTGAACAAGCTGAGCTTGCTGGCTTGGTCGATCATCGCTGACCACACGGAACACTCGGCCAGATGAAGTCACTTTCTCATTGATCACGGCAAGGTGGTCACCGCTTGGCAGATGTGAACCGTCAGGCACAGGAAACTCCCAGACCTTACCAATCATGGTCGCAAGCAACTCTTGGCTACTGCCCTGCTGAAGAAATTGCCCATTTTTCAAAATGATAATCTCCTTGGCGATGGCCTCCACATCGGAGACGATGTGGGTGGATAAAATGATGATTTTGTGGGCGGACAGGTCGCTGATAATGTTGCGAAACTTAACCCGCTCCTTGGGATCGAGCCCCACCGTCGGCTCATCCAAAATCAGAATTTTCGGATCATTGAGTAGAGCTTGAGCGATGCCTAGCCGCTGCTTCATGCCGCCAGAGTAGGTCGCAATCCGCTTGCGACGGACATCGTAAAGCCCAACCAGTCGCAGCAAGTGGTCAGCCTCTTTTTTGGCCTGTTTTTTAGGCATGCCTTTTAAGGTTGCTATGTAGAGTAGAAAGTCCAGACCTGTAAAGTTTCCATAATAGCTAAAGTGCTGGGGCAGAAAACCTACCTGCTCATAAAAGTAGCTAGCCTCACGCTTACCGTCCAGCTCGATGGTTCCGCTGTCGGGGTTGGTGAAATGGCAGAGCAGGTTAAGCAGGGTAGTCTTACCAGTTCCGTTAGCCCCCAGAAGTCCATAGAGGCCAGGGGTCAGCTGAGCAGAAATCTGGTCAAGGACGATTTTAGAACCATACCGCTTAGAAATCTGATGTAAATCAAGTTGCATAAGAACCTCCTAAATTGATGTGCTGTGTCTCAAACATTATTTGTTTGTCAATTAAGTAGCAGTCATCCTCTAACCCTCCTTGCTCTTTCTGCTCCCAGTATAGCCTAGTAGTGCTAAACATTCCAGCACTTTTGCTGTCAACTAAAGGTTTTCCATCTGGTTGCAACCCTTGACAACACTGAGTTTGAGCAGGTGCAGACCTTTTTTAGACCATAAAAAAATACCTGAACTGCATGAGCTCAGGGGATAACTTAGTAGTATGTCGAAGGGATAATTTTAAATATCGCTAAAAGAATATAAAGCAGTAGAGTCAGTAAGAGATTACCAATGATAATCCAATAAAGTATGATAACCTTTTTAACTGTCCAAGTAGAAGCAGATTTTTCGACAATTCGCTCAATCTTGACTTCAGGTGCCTTACCAAGCACCAGCTCATCCAGACTCAGGTCTAAGATTGACGCCAACTTGACAAGATTGTCAAGATCAGGTGTTGCGTCTCCCTTCTCCCATTTGGAAATAGACTGCCGTGACAAGAACAGTTGATTTCCCAAGTCCTCTTGTGATAAGTTCTTAGCCTTTCTTGCCTGTTTTAACTGCTCTGAAAATATGGTCATAGAAACTCTCCTGTATTCTTGATAAGTCTAGTATAGCCCAAAAATAATTGGCAAGCAAATATTTTAAGGTGTCAACCAGCAGTTGACAGAGACAAATATAGTGTTTATGTACCAAAATTCATAATAGCAATAAAGAGTAAAATTAAGATTGAAATCACTAACCAACGATTTTTAGGATCACTGACGAAATGATAGAAAGTGATTTGGGAAGGAGCTTCTTTTTCGATAATACGTTCAATGATACGCTTTGATGATGATGACTTTCCAATAATCAGCTCATCTAAACTCACCTCAAACCGATTGGCCAGTGTTACTAGACTATTTAAATCAGGAGTTGATTCCCCGTTTTCCCATTTAGAAATCGTTTGACGAGAGACAAATAATTCCTTTGCCAAATCATCTTGAGACAGGTGATGACTGGCTCTTAGCTGTTTGAGTTGTTCAGGTAATTTAATCACATCAACCTCCAACAATATTAGGTTTAAATTGGTAAAAGAGATACAAGGATAGCATCAATAAAAAGGTGCTCTGCATAGCTATTGTTGCTGGACTTTCAGAAACACCAAATAGCAGCATAACAGCTGTCCACCAATGAATACCCCCATGAACAGCAACTGCTGCCCAGCTCGTATCAAATATAATGGTTAGTAAGCTAGCCAGACAAGCAAAGCTAAACGCATATCCCATGACCAATAAACCCATCCAAATACCTTCCTTAAACAGGTGGATTGCATGAATAGCTGTAAAGAGAAGGACTGACCAAATCATAGAAGTTAATTGGCTATATCGAGTTTTCAATCTATTTAATATATAAGCCCTAAAAATCAATTCTTCTGGAAACCCTTGTTTGATAAAAGCCTCAGCAAAGAACATAATCAAGGTAAAAATAATAGCAGTAGCATTAACTGTTCCACGAATTAAAAAAGGCTTTTCATGAAATACTAGTCGAGCTATCACAGCACTCGTCACAACAGGAAGGGCTGTTAGCATCAGAGAAACTAAAAATCCCTTAGCTGATTTTTTGGTCCAAGTCATCTTTAAAACTGATAACCTTGTTTTGTCAAATATTACGGTAAAAAAGTAAATAAGGACAACAGCAAAACTATTCATCAGCAAATCAATTAAAGGACTTGGAATATCAAAATATGCTAATCCTATAGAACCTAATAAAAAAGTGACCGTTAGCATTATCGATTGTAATAAGGGATGGTGTTTCATGAGTAATTCTCCTTTTAACGTGATAAGGCTAGTATAAGCCATTTTCGGCTGAAAAACTAGCAACATCTTACGCCACTATCCATTGCATAATCCTCTAAAAACCGCATAGTTATAGCTTTTATAACTGTAGTACCTTCTTCATCTTCCGCTCAAAATCATGGCGGCTCATCATAACAATGTGCTCGCAGTTGGTGCATTTGATTTTGATGTCAGCTCCTACACGCACCACCTCCCAGCTGTTGGCTTTTTTACCAGTTGATTTGACGGTGCAGGCGTGGGGCTTTTTCATTTCCACAAGGGATCCTAATTGATACATCTGATTCTCCTTTAACTATAAATCCACCTGGTCTGACAGATCAAATTAATACTTGACAACTCTGTCAAGTCACCGTCAATCTGAACAAGCTCAGGCTTTTCAAATTCTATCTCCACCTCTTGCCCTACTAAGTGAGAGAGGTGTTTGCTTTTCTCGTGACCTTTCAAAAGAATGGGGACCAAGGTCAGTAAATTGCCAAAAATCCCTCTATCCTTTGCCCAAACACAGACCATTTCCTTTCTTGTCACATGGCTGCTCGTCCAGATGGTCACCCCACCACCGAAAAAGGTGTTATTAGACACAGAGAAGAAAAAGAGATTATCAAGGTCAACAAGTTGACCGTTAACCGTCAGACGGACAGACACAGGGCAAGTGACAAAGAGGGCTTTAATTCCTAGTAAGATATAGGCTAACTTGCCCATAGAAAAACAGTTCAAGCCCTTTTTAAGTCCTGATTGCTCAGATAAAGCCACAGTCTGAGCAGCATAGGTAGCGTCTAGGCTGTTCACCACCACTTGCTGGTCATTGGCTAGAACAGTGGTGGCTTTGGGAGCATGGTTGAGCAGTGACCTCATGACCTGTGCCATCGTGAGACCACCTAGCGAACGAGCAAAATCATTACCAGAACCTGCTGGTAAGTAGGCAAAGGGAAGCTCAGCTGGCCAGTAACTCAAAGACTTGGACAAGGTCCCATCTCCACCGATGATGAGGAAACGGTCCCTAGACGGCTCAAATTGGCTCAGAATAGTCTTGACATGTCTTTTCTCATCAGTTTTGCCTTATCTGTGGCAAATAAAGCATAGGAGAGTTCTGGATAGGTCTTCTTGAGGGTAGCAACCAGCTGAGTAGCTCTGCCATTGCCAGAAGAGGGATTGTAAAGAATATATACTGTCATCTATCTACCAAAAAAGCCCACGAGGAGCTTTTGTTTAATTGGTGCGCACAGGCGTCACGAGTTGGATAAAGTTCTCACTATCATCAGCAGGAGTGAGGGTAAAGGGACGAACAGGGGAGATAAAGCGAATAGTGACCTGTTCACTCTTGATGGCTTTGAGGGCATCAATCAAATAAGTCGGGTTGAAACTGATGGTCAACTCACTGCCTGAGATACTCTCGGTATCAAGTTCCTCGTGAACCTGACCAACCTCTGGCGAATTAACATGGGCAGCGACAGCCTTACCTGTGATTTCAAGTTTTACTGTCCCATTTTGAGTCGCATTAGACATGAGGTGAGCACGCTCCATAGCCTGACGAAGTTTGCTAGTGGTGAAGACCACTTCTGTGTCGAAAGTCTTTGTCAAGAGGCGGTCGGTATCGGGATAATTCCCCTCAAGCAGGCGCGTGTAAAAAGAAATAGTTTCTGTTCTAAAAAGCATCTGGCTGCTAGAGAAGAAGACTTCAACTGTCTCAACCTCATCATTAAAGACTGCTGAGAATTCTCTTAAGGAACGACTAGGAACAACCACATCAAAGTTATCGCTGGCTTTTTCCAAGCTGATTTGACGTTGGCTCAAGCGGTGAGAATCTGTTGCGACAGCCTTGAACTCTTGATGATGAGATAACACCAGATGCACACCAGTCAAAATCGGACGACTTTCTTGAGTGCTAGCTGCGAAGGCTGTTTCTGCAATCAACTGACGTAACACTTTGGTTTCAAAAACGAGAGGGTTGCTGGTTGAAATTTCTTGCAGACGAGGGTAGAGGTCAACATCCTTACCTTTTAGAATAATTTCAGACTTACCGCTACGAATAACAACTTGTTTTTGTTCAATTTCAGTGACCTCGAGGCTGACATCAGGCAGACTTGACACAACATTGATGAAAAAGTTAGCTTCAAGTAAGATGGCACCTGGTGTCGTAATTAAAAGTCCTGCATCTTCTTGAGAACTTGCAATGGTATGCTCAATTGAAATTTGACCATTTGACCCTGTTAGGGTCAAATAATCTTTCTTAACCTCAATTTTAATTGTAGACAAAATAGGGATAGCATTTTTACTTGAAATAGCTCGCTTGGTGGCATTTAAGGCTTGTAGGAAAAAAGCTTTATTGATGGAAAATTGTAGCATGGCATCTCCTTTATTTTATAAGTATTAGAATTAGTAATAGTAGTAGGTCTTGTTGATAATGGGGAAAAGACAATTATTTATTGAATTAACTAAGCAAAAGCACTGTGGATAACTTGTGGAAAAAGGGTAACTTAGAAAGAAAGTTTTACACAGCCTAGGTCAGTTTACTTTTGATGGTATTGATTTCGATTTCCAGATTGACATCTTGTTCAATCATGTCTTTGATTTTATTGTAGGAATGTAGGACTGTTGAATGGTCTCGTCCACCGAATTCTTTTCCGATTTTTGGTAAGCTGTAGTCTGTCATGACACGGGTCAGATAAATGGCAATTTGACGAGCTAAGACAATATTTTGTTGTCGTTTAGTTCCTTTTATATCTTTAACAGCAATGTCATAGAATTTCCCAACTTGTTCTTGAATATCACCAATAGCGATGACTGTTTTTTTGATTTTATCCGGCTTAATGGCACGAAGAGCTTCAGCAATTAAATCTACGGTAATGGTTGTTGCACCTTTAGCATTAGCCACAAGGCTAATATTTTTTAAAGCCCCTTCTAGCTCACGCACGTTAGAATCAAATTGATTAGCGAGATATTCAATAGCTTCTGTTGGAAAATCAAAGGCATAATCTTGTATTTTATCAAGGAGGATAGCCACACGTGTTTCGTAGTCAGGAGGTGTAATGTCCTGTGTTAACCCCCAACTGAAGCGCGTCACAAGACGTTCTTCCAAGTCATTTAGCTGGTCAGGCGCACGGTCACTGGTCAGCACAATTTGCTTGTTATTAGCGTGAAGGGCATTGAAGGTATTAAAAAATTCTTCCTGCGTCCCTGTTTTTTTGGCCAAGGATTGAATGTCATCGATGAGAAGGACATCCAGCTCTCGAAATTGATTTTTCAATTCTTCCATGCTGGATAATTTGATGTGGTTGACAAATTCATTGACAAAATCTTCAGTGGTGATGTATTTCACCTTTGCTCTCGGGTTGTCTTCCAATACCTGATTGCCGATGGCATTCAGAAGGTGTGTTTTTCCAAGTCCAGGACCGCCCCAGATAAAGAGGGGGTTATAAACTGTTCCTGGGTTACTGGAAACAGCTAGAGCAGCCGCAAAAGCCCAAGCACTGCCTTTTCCTTGGATGAAATTATTAAAGCGGTATTTTGGATTGAGATTGGCTTGTTGAGGTGAGTGATAGACCTCCTCAACAACTGTTGGTTGAGCTAAGCTAACCTGTCTAAACTCATCGTTTGTGATGTCCTCATCAGTGAGGTAGTTAATCTTAATTTCATCATCATAAACCTCAAAACCAGCTGTTAAAATAATTGATTCAATATTGGTTTGCCAGAAATTTTGCTTGACTTTTGGGACAAGAATTTGAGCAGTCTTATCCTGAACCTTTATCAATTTAGAATCAAGTATAAAATATTCAAAGGTTTTTTCAGTGAATTCTTTTTTTGATAAGTCTAGTATCTTATTCCAAAAGAGATGTTCTTGTTTAGTCATTAGTGTCTCCTTGGTTGCTTGTTTTTCTATTTTAGCATATTTTAATAAAGTTTTCCACAAGTATATTAGTTTCCTTCCACATTGTTAAAACAACTTTTCCACATCTTGTGGAAAAGTTGTGAATTCATTTGATAAGCTGGTTATTTAAGATGAATGACTTGTGGAAAAAGGCTGTTTTTAAGATTTACTTATCAACAGCAATCGTCAACCTGTTGATAAAATTGTCGATATCATCAAAAGAAGAAAATTCAATTTTGAGATGGCCTTTGCCTGCTTGATTGAGAGTGAACTGACAATTTAATCCCAGTTGTTGTTTTAAAAGCATTTCTTGTTCTTTGATAAAAGGATCTGATTTTTTTGATGCTTTAACAGGTCTTGTTTTTAATTGCCTTTCGAGTTGGCGCACGGTCCAATCCTTTGCAATGGTCGCCTCAAGCCAATTATTTTGGTTTTGTTTAGGGAGGCTTAGTAGCAGTCTAGCATGCCCAGAGCTGATACGCTTAGTGATGAGAGCTTTTTTTGCCTGTTCCGTTAAGTTAAGCAGTCTCAGGCTATTTGAGACATAAGGACGAGATTTTCCTAACGTGTTAGCAATCTCGTCATGGGTAACACCTAGTTTATCAATCAATTGCTGATAGGACAGGGCTTCTTCTATGGGATTAAGATCATAGCGCTGAAGATTTTCAATGATAGCTTGCTTCATGCTTTCTTCATCAGTTAGCTCTTTCACAATAGCTTGAATATGCGTTAACCCAGCTAACTGGCAGGCCCTAAAACGACGTTCACCAGCAATCAATTTATAGCCAACAAGAGGTGATTTTCGGACAATAATAGGCTGAATTAAGCCATTTTCTCTGATGGATTGGGCTAGTTCTTCCAATTCTTGTTCTGAAAAGTTCAAGCGTGGTTGATAAGGATTTTTTGAAATGCTATTGATAGGAAGATTGACCAGTTGCTCTGCCATATGACCTGCTTTCTATGATAAAACTCACTTTACTTTATTGTAAAGTGAGTTTTTAATCTTGTCAATTATTGCGTTGAAGAGAGATCTTGAGTTGTTTTTGTCAAGGTGATGTTGACTGTTTTCTTTTCATTTTTTCGATAGAAGGTTACAGTAATTGTATCACCGAGTTTATTTTTATAAAGAACGCTCTGAAGGTCACTGATAGAATGAATCGGCTCATCGTTGATGGCTGTGATGACATCATAAGGTTCAAGTTTGCCCTCTGCAGGCATGCCTTCTTGAGCGCTAGCAACGACAATGCCACTTGTAACGTCGTTTGGAAGATTCAACTGACCGTAGAGATTGGCAGCGACGTCGGTGAGATTTGCCATAGTAATCCCGATAACTGGTCGAATGACCTGACCGTTGGTTTCAAGTTGGCTGATAATGGACACAACATCATTTGATGGAATGGCAAAGCCCATACCTTCGACAGCAACGTTGGTGCGTGATGAGGTGATTTTGACCGAGTTAATCCCGATAATCTGTCCTTTGATGTTCACAAGAGGACCACCAGAGTTACCTTGGTTAATAGCGGCATCTGTTTGGATGGCATTGATTGATACGGTCTGTCCTTTATTGTTGGTTGAGGTCACTGTTCGGCTCAATCCTGAAATGATGCCTTCTGTGACAGAATTGGCATATTCACTGCCAAGTGGACTACCGATAGCGATAGCAGGTTCTCCCAGGGTAAGTGTGGAAGAGTCCGCAAACTGTGCGACAGTTTGGATGGTGTCAGATGAGATTTTGATGACGGCTAAATCGGAATAAGTATCAGCTCCGACCAATTCTCCCTCCAGTCGAGTGCCGTTTGAGAGGATAATTTCGAGTTTTTCAGCCCCTTCAACCACATGGTTGTTTGTCACCACGTAGGCAAATTTGCCATCTTTTTTGTAGATAGCTCCGGACCCTTCACTGTGAACGGCCAATTCTCCAGATTGAGTTGTGGCACTGCTATTGCCAAAAATCCGACTGTATAAATCCTCTTGGCTAACTTGTGTTTGGTAGTTAACCACAGAAACAACAGCATCTTGGATTGTTTTGACCGCTTCAGTGGTGGCTGTTTTGACTTCTGTCTGGTTAATGGTTACCTTACTTTCACTACTATTTGTGGTGGTCGTTGTTTGCGAGATAATGTTATGATTAGGTAAATAGCCGATTAGGGCGTAGGTTGATAGCCCGCCGATGATTCCTGATAAAACCATCAGCACTAAGATAATTAATCGTTTAAAAAACTTAGATGTCATAGTTTATTCTCCTTTTGATGTTGTGGATAATATAATCCCCTTGACTTAATTATATCTTAAAACAGTTAAAAAATAAAGTTTCCACAGTCTGTGGAAAACCTTGTGAATAACAACAATATTTTGTGGTATAATACTATTATGAACATCAAATTAATCAGTGTTGGAAAATTAAAAGAGCACTATCTCAAAGATGGTATTGCAGAATATAAAAAGCGTCTTGGCCGTTTTGCTAAGGTTGATTTGATTGAAGTTGCTGACGAAAAAACACCTGACCGCGCTAGCTTTCTTGAAAATCAACAGATTATGACGAAAGAAGCAGAACGTATTTTAGGTAAGATTGGTGACCGTGATTTTGTCGTTGTTCTAGCTATCGAGGGGAAACAGCTGTCGTCAGAGGATTTTAGCCAGCTTATTCAGGAAAAGATGACGGCAGGTTATTCCACTTTGACCTTTGTCATTGGAGGGAGTTTAGGGCTTTCTGATGCTATAAAAAAGCGAGCTAATGTGAACTTGAGTTTTGGTCACTTGACACTGCCACATCAGCTGATGAGGTTAGTCCTTATCGAACAAATTTACCGTGCTTTTATGATTGCTGAAGGTAGCCCTTATCACAAATAGGAGAATAGTGTGAGGAAACATCGTGTGTTTGATGCCTTTTGGGTAGCCTTTACCATGGCTGCTATCAGCGGGTTTATCAATGCTTATACTTACAACACTCAAGGTGGGCGTTTTGCAGGTGCTCAGACAGGAAATTTAATTTTTCTTGGTCTTCGTTTAGCTGAATTCAAATGGCTTGAGGCTTGGTCTTATTGTTTGCCTATCTTGGTATTTGGTATAGGGCAATTGCTGATTTATGTGATGAAAGACTGGGCGTTATCAGCTGGTTGTCCTTACCATTTGTTAGCGATACGCGTGATGATGGCTCTGCTATTTCTCGCAGCTGTTAGTGCTCCAATGGTCGATAGTGATATCACCATATCGATGCTAGCCCTTTTTTCATCATTTCAAGTTGAAGTGTTTAAGCGAATCGGATCTATCCAGTATGCCAATGTCATGATGACGGGAAATGTTAAGGCAGGTGCTTATCTTTTGTCAGAAGGCTTTTTATCGGGCAATCAGGTGAAAATCAAACAAGGTATGCAAAGATGTGCTGTGTTAATCAGCTTTATTCTTGGCATTATCCTTTCCCATTACCTGTCTGCCTTTTTGGAGGAATTCGGTTTATTTTTACTGTTTCCTCCTCTGTTGGTTATTCATAAAGTTATTCGTCAGGAAAAATAAAACAGCCAAGGAAAACCTTAGCTGTTTAACTCTGATTCCAGCAGGATTCGAACCTGCGACCGTTCGCTTAGAAGGCGAATGCTCTATCCAGCTGAGCTATGGAACCATAACAGAACCATTTTACCAAAAACCTTCTCTAGTTGTCAACGGCTAAAAAGTTCAAAAAAGTTGAGCAGTAGACTAGACAAAACAAAAAATATCTGCTAAACTAATAAAGTATTAAACGACACGCTCCGTTGGTCAAGGGGTTAAGACACCGCCTTTTCACGGCGGTAACACGGGTTCGAATCCCGTACGGAGTGTTCTATCCGCCATAGCTCAGTTGGTAGAGCGCATGACTGTTAATCATGATGTCACAGGTTCAAGCCCTGTTGGCGGAGTATAAAGTACATAGAAACGTTGAAAAATCAACGTTTTTTTCATTTTTCAAATATGAGATGCTTATATTTTTTACATAAAAAGTTAGGAAGTTAGTAAAATCATTGTCAATGAGACTTATTAACGTTCATGTAAATTGTAAAATCATTTTTATAGATATTAACGTAGAAATAGTAAATCAAAAAAGTTACTATTTTTTAGACAAAAAGAAATAACCCGTTCCCACTTTTGAGCGATTAGGATGGGTTATATCTGAAATACGAGCCACCGTCTTAAACGGTTCTACGTTGAGTTGAGTTCCCGCTCAGCTCTTTTCTATTTCTATTATATCATTTCTAAAATAAATAGCAAGTTTCATCACATTTGATGGTGGCAATTTTGGACATTTGATTGCTTGATGAGTTGCCGTTTTCGATGAGAATAAAATAAAACAAAAGAGATCATTCCGATGCTGGAGAGTATAGTTGCTGCTTTTAGCCCATTTGGGACAAAGGTCAATACAATTTCTCCATGCCCTTTTTTGGCATCTAGGAGGATTAAACCACCGTTAGCAGATTTGACAGGAAGTGGTTTCCCATCTTGTTTAGCTGTCCATCCCTTATCATAGGGGAGGGTGACCAAAAGCGAGGCGTCAGCCGGGCTATCATAGGTAATCGAGACTTGATTGCCGGCAGATGTCACATCCACTGCTCGGCTATTGACCTGATCAATCGCTTGCTGATAAGCCAAGGTATCCAGAGCATAGATATTGGGTTTATGGAAGCTGACGTCAGTTGTCTCAGGAAAAATCATCTCAATCTCAAGGTTTTGAGCAGAGGCATAATACCCTAAATCAAATAATGAAAAAGCATTGTCACGGGTAAAACTCATCAACTGCCCATTGATAAGAATTTTTGTTTCTTTATTATCTGGATTTGACGAGGTGGTATGAGGCAAACTCAGATAAACTTGACTATTTGAGGTGACCTCAATGCTAAAATTAGCACTAGATGAACCATCGTCTTTTTTGACAGTTGTGACAAGTTGCTTGTCAACATCTGTTAGGTTATCTGTAAAGCTTGACAATTTATAAAAATACGTATGATTAAGACCTGATAACTGATTGAGTAGCTTGGTTTGGTTGTCAAGTGTATTGACAGTGAGGTCAAAATCAGTAAATGGTTCCTTAGTCAGAATAGCTAATTGGCTAGCATTACGATTTTCATAAAGAAACATCTCACCAATTTGGTTTCCAAACTCAAAGCCATATTTATTAAGGGGGTTATGATGCAGATTGAAAGTGATGTTGAACAGACTGTCAGCAATTAAGGTATTGTTTTGGTAACGCAGATTGAGATTTGTGCCGTCAGATCGGAAACCAAATTTATCCAATAATTGGCTAGATTGACGGTTACGAACAGATGAAAATTGAGAAATCCCGTTATAACCAAACTTCATGCTATCATTACCTGTTTGTGGTAGCAACCTTTCCATGCGAAAGAAAGTTGCATGCTTATCCTTTGCAGACTTGACAAGGTTGTCAATATCTGACAACTGTCTCTCATAGCTATCACGTGATGGAAAATGCCATTCTTGGCTTAAAGCGTTTAACTGATAGTAACTGTTGACACTTATTTCAAAAACTGTAAAGAAAAGTGTCAAGACAATGTAAAGTTTATATGGAATTTGTTTAGCGTGAAAACTAACAAATATAATGAGATAAGCCAACAGGAACAAGGCTGTTATCCCAAATTGCTCAATGTGTAAAAAAGGGTAGTGAGAGCGGAAGTAGACTATTGCTGAAAAACCAAATAGTAGGAAAGCAAACACGGTGATAAGGTGTGCCCATTTGACCTTTTCAAGATGCTCTAAAGTTTTCCCAGCTAGATAAATAATGCTAATGGAAAAGACCCATGAGTAGCGATGAAGAAACATATTTGGCGCATGCATCCCCTGCCAGAACAAGTCTAATGGCTCCAAATAAAAGCTAGCTATAATTGTCATCAAAAGCAGTGCATAGGCGAGTTTAATGGGCCATTTGATAGATTTTATTGTGAAAAATAGCAGAGCGAGAATCAGGGGCAACAAGCCAACATAAATCATCGGAATGGCTCCGAATTTAGTGGTATCATAGCTACCGACAAAATTTTTAGCAAATAAATCCAGATACCAAGATTTTTCTGTCAAGATTTTTGACAACTTTGTCAAGGTTTCACCATGTGTTCTCAAATCCAGATAGGTTGGAAGGAGCATGACGGCACTGATTAAACCAGATAAAACAGAACAAATGATAAAATCAATGATTGAGCGCAAGCGGTTCTTGACAGACTCTGTCAACTGAACTAAAAACCATAGACTGATAAAAATGGCTGTCATATACCCAAAGTAGTAATTTTGGATAAAGAGTGTGGTTAAAGCAGTGACATACAACCAGTAACTTTGCTGATGAATCAACCGATGCAAACCAAGTATAATCAGAGGAACTAGGATAAAGACATCCAGCCACATGTTGATTTCAATTTGGCTTATGCTAAAACTCATCAAGGCAAATAATGTTGATAGACTGATAAGTAACCAATGATTGGCTTTTTTATAAATAGTTGACAGACTTGTAAAGGTTGACAAACCTATCAAACCTACCTTGACAAGTGTAAATAAGTAGAGCGCATCAGGCATCGACTTGACATCAAAAAAGTAAACCAAAGGAGACAAGAAACTGCCTAAATAGTAGCTCATTAACGCATAAAAATTAAGCCCTAAACCACTTGTAAAGCTGTAGAAAAGACTATCTTGACCGTGCAGGATATTTCTCAGTGTTGTTGCAAAAATGGCATACTGATGAAAACCGTCACTGGCTAGGATAGTGGTATCGCTTCCCCACCAGATATTTTGGATTGACAAACTAATTGACAGTATTGTCAAGGGAATAAAAAAGCTAGCAAGAAAAAAGAAATATTTTTGTTTCATGGATTATTTTTAAGAAAGAGAGCTGGTTACCCAACTCTCCATAGATTATTGTGCCCAAAGAGCCTTAACCTTGGCTTGCACTTCAGCATTTTCAAGGAATTCATCATAAGTCTCGTCAATACGGTCGATTACCCCATTTTTAGAAATGACCAAGATGTGGTTAGCGAGTGTCTGGATAAACTCATGGTCATGGCTGGCAAAGATAATGGATTCTTTGAATGCTTTGAGACCGTCGTTGAGAGCCGAAATAGATTCCAAATCCAAGTGGTTGGTTGGGTCATCAAGGATGAGAACATTAGACTTGAGGAGCATGAGTTTGGATAGCATAACACGCACTTTTTCGCCCCCTGACAAGACGTTGACAGGCTTGAGAGGCTCATCACCTGAGAAGAGCATGCGGCCTAAGAAACCACGCAAGAAGGTGTTATCATCCTCTTCCTTGTTGGCAAATTGGCGGAGCCAGTCAAGGATAGACTCGCTGCCAGCGAAGTCTTTGGTGTTGTCTTTTGGCAGGTAGCTGCGAGAGGTAGTCACGCCCCACTTGATTGTTCCCTCGTAATCAATTTCTCCCATCAAGGCACGGATGAGAGCAGTTGTTTGAATATCATTTTGCCCGATAAGAGCAGTCTTATCGCCCGGACGTAGGATAAAACTGATATTGTCCAAGATAACCTCACCGTCGATGGTTACTTTCAGGTTTTCAACGGTCAAGAGGTCGTTACCAATCTCGCGTTCAGACTTGAAGTTGACAAAGGGGTATTTACGGCTGGACGGGACAATTTCTTCCAGCTCAATCTTATCCAACATCTTCTTACGAGAGGTGGCTTGTTTAGATTTAGAAGCGTTCGCTGAGAAACGAGCAACAAATTCTTGGAGTTGCTTGATTTTCTCTTCTGCCTTAGCATTGCGGTCAGCTTGCAGGCGAGCAGCCAATTCAGAAGATTCTTTCCAGAAGTCGTAGTTACCAACGAAAATCTTGATTTTACCGAAGTCCAAGTCAGCCATGTGGGTGCAGACCTTGTTTAGGAAGTGACGGTCGTGAGACACCACGATAACGGTATTGTCAAAATCAATCAAGAAGTTCTCCAACCAAGTGATGGACTGGATGTCCAGACCGTTGGTTGGCTCGTCTAAGAGGAGTACATCAGGCTTACCAAAGAGGGCTTTGGCAAGGAGCACCTTGACCTTATCGCCGTTAGCAAGTTCGCTCATATTTTGGTAGTGGAGGTCCTCAGAGATATTGAGGTTTTGGAGCAATTGAGATGCTTCGCTCTCTGCTTCCCAACCCCCAAGCTCGGCAAAAGCACCCTCTAGCTCAGCCGCACGGACACCATCTTCCTCAGAAAAATCTTCTTTCATGTAGATGGCGTCTTTTTCTTTCATAATGCTGTAAAGCTCATCATTGCCCATGATAACCACGTCAATGACACGCTCGTCCTCATAGTCAAAGTGATTTTGACGCAGGACAGAGAGACGCTCATTTGGACCTAGTGACACGTGACCAGTTGTTGGCTCAATATCGCCAGCCAGGATTTTCAAGAACGTTGACTTACCAGCACCATTAGCACCAATCAGACCATAGGTGTTGCCCTCAGTGAATTTAATGTTGACATCGTCAAAAAGTTTTCGGTCGCTAAAGCGAAGCGACACATCAGAAACTGTTAACAAACGTATTACCTCATTTTTTCTATAATCCCCTTTATTTTACGATAAAGTCGCTGTTTTTTCAAGGGAAATAGCAGAGCAGAAAGAGGATTTTGGCAAAAAAGAACTTGACAGGATTGTCAATCTTGTCAAGTTCTTTTGATGAAACACAAGGTACGATTAGAAATTATAGAAATTTGTCTCAGTGCTAGCATATCCTGTGTAGTTTGAATTTCTATAATAGCGTGTAACAATTTTCCATTGTCTGTTTCCAAGGTGAAGGTAAATATCTGAAATATAGTAAGGATATGGAGCACGTGAATCTTGCCAAGCACCATAGAGGTTAATTGCTGTGTAAGCTGCCCCTACTAACCAACCGTAGGGTCCTATCGCAGCGCCTAGTTTACCAATCAAATAGCCTATACCTAAATCAGCAATACTATTAGAAAAGCTGTTAGCAAGTTTATTACCGTAAACGGTCTTAACGTGGTTCCATCTATTAGCATCGTATGACCTGAAAGAAGTGACATTAGTGTTCGTATAGGTGGAAAAAAATTCACCGTTTAAATAAACACCATCTAAACGAAGTTCTACTGTTTCAATTGTCCCATTCGGGTAATGGACTTGTACGGTTTGTTTATTGATTTCTACAATTTTTATGTCATCAATATTGATAGAACTAGTTTGTGTCATTCTAGGTTCTTCAGTTAGTTCATCTGCGACCACAGCGACGCTTGGTAAAAAAGTGGAGAATAGTGTCAGTGCTAGGAAGCTAGTAGCAGTAGATTTGAGTAATCGTCTCATAACGACCACCTCCTTTTATTTGATTTTTTTATAATTATATTATATAATATATTTATCAAAAAAGAAAGCAGAAACAGTTATGGATAGAAAAAAAGATTCAAAATCATTTTTTATCAACTTAGTTGGTATCTTCCTTTACGTGGTACTATCAGAGGTCAGTCTAATTTTTGTGTTTAGAAATGACATCCTCAACGGTTTTTACCAGCCTTGGAAATTTTATGCCATCGTCATAGCGATTGTCCTGATCAACTTGTTGACTGGACATAGTCTCTACAAGCACTATAAGAAGGAACTTGAAAAAACTAAAAAAAAGTTGACAGACCAGTAAAGATCGTCAACTCTGTCAAGCTGTTGTCAATCTTAAATAAAAAGAAACATGTGATGTAAACGTTCAGACTTACTTTACTGATAAAGTGGCAGTGTCATCGGTTATACTCATTCCGCTTCCACCACTATAATAGCTCTTTTATTCTATAGTATTGAACTAACTATACCAAACACTATATTCGATCAAAAGGTTTTGGTAACCCTTAGGGTAAAAAAACAGGTTTACAGAGGCATCAAATTCTGTAAACCTTCTGTTAATCTAAACTGGTGGCAGGACATCTTCTTCACTAATTTCAAAAGATTTGTGTAGACTGAAGCCGCGTCCCATGACTTGAGTAGCAGGCATGATAATGATAAAAGCTGCAGGGTCAATTTTTTGGGCAAGGTGTTCAATGGTCGGCACTTCGACTGTTAAAACAGTAATCATCAGCATACGTTTTTCACGACCTGTATAGCCACCAAAAATAGGAATTTCAGTGACACCACGGTTGGCTGCTTCCGCCACTTTTTCCTTGATTATGGCTGATTTTTCTGAAATAATCATGATATTTTTCGATGACTGGAATCCTGCTATCATTAGATTGACGACATAGCCTATAATCAGTAGGGCAATAATAGAATAGAGGACAGTGTCAATATTTTTAAAAGCGATGAGACCGGTTAAAACAACAATACCATCGACAATTGTCATAGCTACACCCAGAGATAAGGGTGTGTATTTGTGCAATATCCAGATGGGAATACTGGTCCCCCCTGTTGAGGAATTGCCCATAAAGACTAATCCCATACCAACTCCAAGGATAATAGCACCGAAAACAGCTCCTAAAAGCTGATTTTGCGTCAAGCTAGGCATTTTAGCAGTCAGATTGATAAAAATTGGAAAAACAAAAGAACCATAGAGTGTCGAGATAAAGGTCGATTTTCCTAAAAAGAAATAGCAGAGCACAAGTAACGGAATATTGATAGCGAGCGCAACTGTTCCAGCTTCCCAACCAAACATGGCTTGTAAACTCAAGGAGAGTCCTCCGATACCACCAGAAACGATGTTATTTCCAGCCATAAACCCATTTATACCAACAGCAGCAATGAAGCAACCAATGGTTACTAGGGCATAGTCTTTTATTTTTTTTACCATGTTTTTCTCCTTATCTATAGTTTCACGTGAAACGTTGATAATTCTATTATGACTGATAAGAGGTTAATCGTCAAGGGTGCGAATGATTTTATCACCTTGACAAGCACCATAAAATTAGCTAAAATAAGCCTATCAGATAGAGTAATAAGAATACTGTCTCTAGAGAGTTGGCGGTGCTGTGAGCCAATGGCAGAGCTTGTGAAATGGGCTGATGGGTGAAAACCATACAGAGAATGCAAATCCATAAGCATCGGGTGCACTCCTTATCGTGTCAATAGAGATGACAGAGTTGTCAATATGCTGTCAAGTAGAGGTGGTACCGTGTCAACCCAGACGCCCTCACGCTAGTTTTTTAGCGTGGGGATTTTTTGTTAGAAAGGAGTTTAGGATGAAAAACATCTATCAATTGTTAGCTGAACATCAGGTTTTAGAAACAGAACGTCTCTTGCTCCGTCCAGTGACCCTAGCAGATGCCGAAGAGATGTTTGCTTACGCTTGTGATCCTGACAATGTCCGCTGGTCTTTCATGCCGAACCAATCCTTAGATGAAACCAAACATATTATTGCGTCAATCTATTTAGCCAGCCCATTTGGTCGCTGGGGAATTGAACTAAAAGAGACAGGGCAATTTATCGGAACTTTAGACATGCACAACTTAGTTGAAGCTGTCGGACGAGCAGAGTTTGGGTACACACTGAACAAAGCCTTTTGGAATCAAGGGTACATGACAGAGCGGCTCAAGCCTTTCTTAACTTGTTTTTTGAAGATCTTGGCATGAACTGCCTGATTGCTCGTCATGATCAGGAAAACCCTGCTTCAGGTCGAGTTATAGCAAAAATCGGGATGCAGTTTAGTCACGAGGAACCCTATGCCAAACGAGACGAAAATGACCCTGACCGCATTGTCACCGTGATTCATTACCGACTGACCAAAGAAGACTATTTTAATCAGGTTGACAAGCCTGTCAATTAACTGTAAAGGAGAACATCATGACCAAACCCATTATTTTGACGGGAGACCGTCCTACTGGAAAATTGCATATCGGGCACTATGTTGGCTCGCTGAAAAATCGTGTCTTGTTGCAAAATGAAGGCAAGCACGACCTCTTTGTCTTTCTGGCCGACCAGCAGGCGCTGACGGACCATGCCAAGGAACCACAGACCATCGTGGAATCTATTGGGAATGTTGCCCTGGATTACTTGGCAGCCGGTCTTGACCCAGAGAAGTCAACCATTTTTATCCAGAGCCAGATTCCAGAGCTGGCCGAGCTGACTATGTACTACATGAACTTCGTCTCTCTTGGTCGTTTGGAGCGCAATCCAACTGTTAAGACAGAGATTGCTCAAAAAGGGTTTGGAGAGAGCATTCCGACGGGCTTCTTTGTCTACCCCATTGCCCAAGCGGCAGACATCACAGCCTTTAAAGCCAATCTCGTTCCTGTTGGCACTGACCAAAAGCCGATGATTGAGCAAACCCGTGAGATTGTCCGTAGCTTTAACCACACCTACAACTGCGAAGTGCTGGTCGAGCCAGAAGGCATGTACCCTGACAATGAAGCAGCAGGTCGCCTGCCAGGCCTTGATGGCAATGCTAAAATGTCCAAATCCCTCAATAATGGTATCTATCTGGCAGACGATGCTGATACGGTCAAGAAAAAAGTCATGTCCATGTACACCGATCCCAACCATATCCGTATCGAAGACCCAGGCAAGATTGATGGCAATATGGTCTTCCATTACCTTGATGTCTTTGGCCATGAGGAGGATAAGGTAGAGATTGCAGCCATGAAAGAGCACTACCAGCGTGGCGGACTTGGCGATGTCAAGACCAAACGCTATCTCCTTGACATCATGGAGCGTGAGCTGGCGCCCATTCGCGAACGCCGCTTGGAATTTGCCAAGGATATGGGCGAGGTTTACCGCATGCTGGAAATGGGCAGTGAAAAAGCCCGTCAAGCAGCGGCTCAAACCTTGTCAGAGGTCAAAGCTGCTATGGGGATTAATTATTTTTAAAGAAAACATAACATCAAGTAGGAAATCATTTGTTTTCCTGCTTTTTATGTTGTGCTTGATTAAAAATTAAAAAATTTTTGATGTTAAACTGTTTTTTTAGAAGTGATAACGAATAAATAAGTGAGGCAGCTGATAGATGTCATTAAATAACAGTTTCAGATGCTAATACGATTCTAATGTTTTAATAAAAGCGTAGAAATTTTATTCGAATTTGCTGAGCACTTTCATAAGTGTTCAGAATTATCGCTTTTATAAAATTTTCTATAAATATATCAAAGGTATTAATTCTTCTTTTAAAGTTTTTTCTCCATATTTATATGATGGCATTGCTGGTGTAGGTTATACTTGTTTAAGGCTTTATCAAACGACAAAGAAAGAATTTTATTATACTCAATTAATAAATATTATAAGCGCTTCTTTGTTTGAATTGACATCATTTGCTACTTATATGAGAGGTATGGCTGGTATAGTTGATTTTTTATTGGATTGTCTATTTGTTATTAAAGATAGTAATTTGAAAAATAAAATATTATATAAAATTGAAAAGTTAATAGATAGTATGTCTTTATATTTTGATGATGAACAAGGACTTTTCTTAGGGGAACAATTGTTCAAATTGTCTGCTGATTTAGTATCAGGAACATCAGGGATTTTATTAGTAATGAAACGTTACATGAATTATAAAAATGATGGCGTTTTAACAGTTAGTCATTTTATCAATCTTGATGAGGAAACTAAATTATTTGAAGGGGAAATTTATTAATGGTTTTACGTCAATTTATCAGTAAGAGATATTTTTTATTGTCCCTAATGTTTGCTATTTTGAGTGGTATGGGAACTTTAGTTGTTCCTGTTATTATATCTAGTGTGACTGATGCTGTTCAGAAATCAGATTTAAACTTATTGATTACAGGTATTATTTTTGGAGTAGTTGCTTTTTCAGTCAATCAACTATTTTCTTTCTGTTTTGACTATTATAAAGCCAAACTTAGTCAATTTTTTTACAGACAGCAAAAAATGCTATATTTCAACAGTCTTTTAGTGAAAAAGAAAGTTATGATGTTGTTCAAAATATGATGTTCAATGATTTGAGTTTACTGGAAGAGAATTATCTGCAAGCTTGGAATCAACTAATTTATTCACTTAGTTTTTCAACTGTTTCAGCGGTATATATTTTTATGATCAATTGGGAATTAGCTGTTATTTTTATGGTATTCGCTATTTTTCCCATTGTTTTCCCAAAATTATTTGAAATACAATTACAAAGGGCAGTTGATATCTGGTCAAATGAAAATAAAAAGTTCATCAAAGATTTTACTGAATCGTTTAAGGGAATTAGTGTTATAAAACACTCTCGTCAAATGTCTTATTTTTTTTATCGGTTGATGTCTCAGTTGATACGTTCAGAGAAGGCAAATTTTGATAAAAAATTAGCACCTGTAGTGATGAACTTCTATCTGGGATTGACGGTAGGTGTCTGCCTTCTGCTTCCGTTTGGGATAGGTGGTTATTTTGCTGTACAGGGAAAATTATCAGCGGGTTCCCTTTTAGCTGTTTTTCTAGCTTCTGATCGCGTGATTGCTCCACTTGAACGTGCAATGGGACAGTGGAGTGCTATCAAATCAACAAGACCAATTTTGGAGAAAGTGACGACTTTTTTTGAAGATAGCTTTGAATTAGATAGTAGCAAGGGAGCTGGTTTTGCTGTTGAATCATTAGATTTTGTGACAGCAACAATTGGTTATGATAATCCGCTTTATGAATTGACGAGATCCCTTAGACCTAACGATAAAGTGTTATTGACAGGTAAATCAGGTTCAGGTAAATCAACTTTATTTAAAGTATTGTTTCGTCAGCATCATCTTTTATCTGGGCAGATTATGATAAATGGTCACCTTCTTGAAACGATTCCAAGAGCAGATCTCTATTCTAGTATTGGCTATGTGCCACAGGATGTGATTTTATTTGATGACACGATTGGCTTCAATGTCACCTTGGGACGAGATATTCCTCAAGACGAGGTTAGCAATGTGTTGGATAAAGTTGGTTTAGGAGATAAGGACTGCCATACTGTTGTTGGAACAGACGGTTGTCTACTATCGGGAGGGGAAAAAGCCCGAGTCATATTGGCTCGAGCTTTGGTAGGCAAATATTCGCTAATTTTGATTGATGAATTTTCAGCGTCTTTAGATAGAGAAGTTGCTAGGAGTATTCGCCAATTGCTTTTTGATATGGATGTGACCATAATTGAAATTGCTCATCATGTTGAAGAGTCTGATAAGGTCCGCTATAGTCAGATTTGGGAACTCTAAGTTAGTAAAAACCGAGCTTGTCTGGTAAAAAAGTCACCTTCCGTTCTTGCTGGTGGCTATGGTTTCTTTTTTGATAATAGCTGATAAGGACTGTAGTATCAACCAGTCATCTCAGATGAAACCTGCCAGCTCTGCTATTTCCCTAAAAAATACTTAACGATTAAGGCTTCATCTTGTTAATCATCAGCCAAAGGAGAGTCATGTAGGATAGGACAAAAATAGCAAAGCCTGACCAGCCGAAGTGCTTGATAATAGCTCCACTAATGGCTAGCGGGAGAACCTTAGTTGCAAGGTTATCCAATCTTTTTTAGTCATGCTAGTCCTTCTTTCTCACCTTAACCCAAAGGTAAATGTGCAGCCCGATGTGGTAGAGGATATAGCCGATAATCAGGGCGATGGTTAAAAACTCAAGAAAACCATAGAGAGGACCTAAGACAGGTATCTTTAGCAGATAAGGCCTTAGAATGGCTAATATGAGGATAACTACTAAAGAAAGCAACTGTTTTTTCATGGTAAACCCTCCTTTTCATCTCTTATGATAGCATATTCCGAAACATTTATCAAAACTTTGCCTTAGCGGTTGACAAATGATTTTAGCGTGATATGATAGTAACAATAAACACAGAAAGAGGTTATGTTAATGTCAAATTGGCAGACAAAATTTTTGAAAAAAGGGTTTACTTTTGATGATGTGCTCCTGATTCCAGCGGAGAGTCATGTGCTTCCTAACGAAGTAGATATGAGTGTCCAGTTGGCGCCTAATTTGACCTTGAATATCCCAATTATCACCGCAGCGATGGATACTGTAACCGAAAGTGCAATGGCCATTGCGATGGCGCGTGCGGGTGGTTTAGGTGTTGTCCATAAAAACATGTCCATCGAGGCTCAAGCTGAGGAAGTGCGCAAGGTAAAACGCTCTGAAAATGGTGTGATTATCGATCCGTTTTTCTTGACACCAAACCATACGATTGCTGAGGCTAATGAGTTAATGGGCCGTTATCGCATCAGCGGTGTGCCTGTGGTTGAAACCATGGAGAACCGTAAATTGGTTGGCATTTTGACCAATCGAGATTTGCGTTTTATTTCTGACTATAATCAGCCGATTTCAGACCATATGACCAGCAAGAATTTGGTGACTGCACCTGTTGGAACTGACTTGAAAACAGCCGAGCAGATTCTCCAGGAACACCGTATCGAAAAGCTCCCCCTAGTGGATGGAGACGGTCGTTTATCTGGTCTCATCACCATCAAAGATATCGAGAAGGTTATCGAGTTTCCAAATGCTGCTAAAGATCAGTTCGGTCGTCTCTTGGTTGCAGGAGCTGTTGGTGTGACATCTGATACCTTTGAGCGAGCGACTGCACTTTTTGAGGCAGGAGCGGATGCGATTGTCATTGATACAGCACACGGACATTCAGCAGGTGTCTTGCGCAAGATTGCTGAAATTCGTGCGACCTTCCCTGATAAAATCTTGATTGCAGGTAATATTGCGACAGCTGAAGGCGCTCGTGCCCTTTATGATGCAGGGGTTGATGTGGTTAAGGTTGGTATTGGTCCGGGTTCGATTTGTACCACTCGTGTTGTCGCAGGTGTTGGTGTGCCTCAGATTACAGCCATTTACGATGCGGCTGGTGTGGCGCGTGAGTACGGCAAAACCCTCATTGCTGACGGAGGCATTAAGTATTCTGGAGATATCGTTAAAGCCTTAGCAGCTGGTGGTCATGCGGTCATGCTTGGTTCAATGCTGGCGGGAACTGATGAAGCCCCAGGAGAAACAGAGATTTTCCAAGGACGCAAGTTCAAGACCTACCGTGGCATGGGTAGCCTCGGTGCCATGAAAAAAGGCTCAGGAGATCGCTATTTCCAAGGTTCTGTCAATGAAGCCAATAAGCTTGTGCCAGAAGGGATTGAGGGACGTGTCGCCTATAAAGGAGCTGCTGCGGATATCGTCTTCCAGATGGTTGGTGGTATCAAGGCTGGTATGGGCTATACGGGTGCTGCGACCATTCAAGACCTGCATGATAAGGCACAGTTTGTAGAAATGAGCGGAGCAGGTCTGATTGAGAGCCATCCGCACGATGTTCACATCACCAACGAAGCACCAAACTATTCCATCAGCTGCTAAGAGGCTTGACAAAAACCGAACATTTTTGTAAAATAAATAAAGGAGTGGGAAAAGACTTGTCTTGACCTACTTTTTTATCTTAACTGTATTGTTTACAAACTTGTCAACAATGTTGACAGAGTTGTAAATATCGTGTAAAGGAGTATCATGCAAGGAATTTTATATGCTCTAGTCCCTATGATTGCTTGGGGGAGTCTTGGTTTAGCGAGTAACAAGATTGGGGGAAATGCTAATCAGCAGACCTTTGGTGTGACTTTGGGAGCTCTGCTATTTGCCACAGTGACTTATCTGATTGTTCAGCCGAACCTAACTCTTAACTACTGGATTTTTGGGATTTTAGGTGGATTGCTCTGGGCAATGGGTCAGAACGGTCAATTCTCCGCCATGCAGTATATGGGAGTGTCAGTGGCTAACGCCTTGTCAGGTGGTAGCCAACTGGTTGTCGGTAGCTTGATTGGTGCCTTTGTTTTTAGAGAATGGGCAAAGCCAATTCAGTTTATTCTCGGTAGCATAGCCCTGGTTAGTTTGGTTGTTGGGTTCTATTTTTCTAGTAAAACTGACCCTGACAAGTCAGTTGACACTTCTGTCAATTACGACATGAAAAAAGGCTTTATCGCCTTGGCTTATTCGACCTTCGGTTATGTCGCTTATACTGTTTTGTTCAATAATATCATGCACTTTGAACCGCTGGCAGCTATTTTTCCAATGTCAATCGGTATGGTACTAGGAGCTGCTGCCTTTATGAGATTTAAGCTATCTTTTGAACCTGTTGTGCTTAAAAATGCCTTGGTTGGTCTTCAATGGAGCTTGGGAAATATCTTCATGCTTTTTGCGGCTTCCACAGCTGGTTTGGCAATTGCCTTTAGTTTTTCACAATTAGGGGCTATTATTGGGATTATCGGTGGTATTATCTTTCTCGGTGAGAAAAAGACCGCTAATGAAATGCGCTGGGTTTACATCGGTATTGCTTGTTTCTTGGTCGGTGCCATCTTGTTAGGTGTTGTTAAGTCTTAATAGATTGACAGATTTGTCAATGTAATATTAAAAAACGGACGATGTTCAGTCCGTTTTTATCGTGCCGTTTTCCACATGGAAAATTTTCAAATCCTCAGGCAAGCCTTTTAGATGGTCAAGGCTGGTTGTAGTGATGAAAGTTTGAACATTCTCTTTGATACCTTCTAGTAGTTTCATTTGGCGCTTATTGTCCAGTTCACTCATGACATCGTCAAGGAGTAAAATCGGGTAATCTCCTGTCTGTTGCTTGAAGAGTTCAATTTCTGCCATTTTTAGTGATAGAATCAAACTGCGATGCTGTCCTTGACTACAAAAGTCAGCAGAGATGCCATTGATGGCAAAGGTGAGGTCGTCCCGATGAGGACCGATAGAGGTATTACGTTTGAAGATATCTCGTTGATGATTGCTTTCGAGTTGCTTGACAAAATTATCTTTTAAAGTTGACAAGTCTGTAAATTTGATACTTGACTGATAAGTCAAACTGATATGTTCCAGTTGATTTGAAATCGCGTAGTGGTTTTTGTCTGCTTCGATAGTTAGTTGGTCAACGAAGTCAAGTCTATGTTGAATGACACGGCTACCATAATCCGCTAATTGGTCATCAAGAACAGATAAAAAGACAGTGTCAACCTTATCTGTTGACTTGAGGTAGCTGTTTCGCTGTTTAAGGACATGATTATAGTTTGATAGGTCTGACAAGTAGAGTGGCTTAATCTGACCGAGGTCAATATCCATAAACTTACGCCTTAAATTTGGCGACCCTTTAATCAGTTGTAAATCTTCAGGCGCAAAGAGGACAACTGTCATCTTGCCGATATAATCAGATAGCTTGTTTTGTTTGAGGTGGTTTAGTTTACAGACTCTGCCTTTATCTGTCAAGGTAATGTCAAGTGGAAGTTTACCACTGGTGCGGTGGACTAGGCCGCTAATCGTAAATGATTTTTCGTCGAAGTTAATTAGTTCTTTATCAAAGCGTATTCGATGGCTTCGGGTCAAGGCTAAGAAATAGATAGCCTCTATCACATTAGTTTTACCCTGAGCGTTTTGACCGATAAAGATGTTAAGTTTAGCAGAGAAATCAGTCGATAGTTCTTTGTAATTGCGGTAATTGGTTAGCTCAATGCGTTCAAGCCACATAAGTCTACTCCAGGGAATCGCACTGCTGGCTTGACAGGGTTGTCAACTTTGCGGTAAGTTTGCGTACGATTAACAGCAGTATTTTTATTTTTTTCAGGGTAATGTTTTTTGCTTTGAGCTGACTTTTTCGGCCGAGCTTGTTGCTTTTTAGTTGCCTGATTCATTTTTTTTACCAATTCTGCGATTCGTTTTTTCTCTGCAATATCGAGTTCGTGCTCTGCTATTTCAAAAGCAGTTGGTGCGACAATTACAATAGTCTGTTCAAGATCAGTAAGATCAATTTTATCACCGATACGGAGTTTTTTGCCGCGTCGTTTCTCATCCTCACCGTTAACCAGAACGGTGTTTTCGGCTAAAAATGCCTTGATAGCACCGCCACTTTTAATGATACCTGTGTCTTTCAGTAGAGCTTGCAGGGTGATGAAATCCGTGAAAAGTTTGTAGTCCATAATCGTATCCTCCAGATGTTACCAGACTATTATAGCATAATTGTCTCAATCGACGTCTTTTTTGGTCATGTCTTAAATAAAATGTTATAATGAAGGGACTATCATCTAAGGAAAAGGAAGCTATGCAGATTGTTGACGGTGTTTACCTACACGTTGTTCAGACAGAAAAATTTAAGACCAACCATCTGACTTGCCGATTTTCAGCAGATGTGAGTAAGGTGAATAAGGCCAGACGAGCTCTGGTAGCACAGATGCTAGCAACAGCGACTTCTGATTACCCCAGCCCACGATTACTTCGTCAAAAATTAGCTGAGCTCTATGGGGCAGGCTTATCCACTAAAGTGACTACGAAAGGCTTGGTTCATCTGGTGGACCTCGACCTCAGTGCTGTGGGAAGTGAATTTGCTCTGGGTGGTGAGGACACGGTCAATGAATTGATGGCTCTCTTACGCAGTATTTTGTTCAATCCTTTACGGACGGTCGAGCAGTATCAAACAAGTATCTTTGACATGGAAAAGGCTAATCTGATTAACTACCTTGAAGCAGATAAGGAAGATATTTTTTACTACAGCGATTTGGAACTAGACCAGCTTTATTTTACGCATAATAGCCTCAAACAATCTAGCTATTCAACACCTGAACAGGTTGCCAAGGAGAATTCCTACACTGCTTTTCAGGAATTTCAGCGCATGTTGAGGGAAGACCGTATTGATATTTTTTTAGTGGGTAAGATTGATGAGTATAAAATATTACAAGGGCTTCATCAGTTGCCTTTTTCTCCTCGTCAGGTCTCTTTGAACTACCAGTACCAACAAGATCTAACCAATATTACACGAGAAAAATTAGAAACGAAGCAGGCCAATCAGTCTGTGTTGGATCTGGCTTACCATGTGTCCTCGGTCTATGGTGGAGAAGATTACGCTTCGCTCCTCGTCGCCAATGGTTTATTGGGACTATTTCCGCACTCTCTTTTATTTACAGAGTTACGGGAAAAAGCAGGGCTGGCCTACACAATTTCGAGTCATTTAGAACCTTTTCAGTCTGTTTTGAAGATTCAGACAGGAATTGATCGAGACCAGCGTCAGCGTGTGATGCAGCTCGTGACCAAACAACTCCATGCCTTGAAATCAGGGCGTTTTACCAGTGATTTAGTGAAGAAAACCAAGAAAATGCTGGTCAATAGCGCAGCCTTGTCCGAAGATTATGCCAAATCTCTGATTGAGTTAGCCTATAATCGGTCTGTTTTTGGAGAGAAAGCGAAGACTTTGTCAGAATTTCAGCAAGAGGTTCAGGCAGTGAGCAAGCAAGATATTGTTCGCTTGGCGAATAAGATAAAGTTGCAAGCAGTTTATTTTATGGAGGGGGAGCAATAATGGCATTAGAGCAGATAGCCTTTCCACACTTAAATGAGACCATTTATCAAGGGATTCTACCTTCTGGGCTACGCCTAATCGTTATTCCTAAGTCGGGTTTTAAAGAAAACATAGGGATGTTATCTGTTAGGTTTGGTGGGATTGACACTGAGTTTACAGTAAATGATCAAAAGATAGCCACAAGCGCTGGACTAGCTCATTTTTTAGAGCATCAGGTATTTGAGAATAATGGGAAGCAGGATTTTTCTCAGAAGTTTACAGGACTTGGTTCTGATTCAAATGCTTTTACAAGCTTTACAACCACTAATTATTTTTTCTCAAGCGTTGATCAGCTGAATGAAAATTTAGAGCTGCTGATTGATTTGGTAAGTCAACCAAGGTTTACAGAAAATTCTATCAAAAAAGAACAATCAATCATTAGTCAAGAGATTGACATGTATCAGGATGATCCTGATTACAGGCTTTACAGCAGTTTGTTAGCAGGTCTTTTTCCTGAGACACCTTTAGCGGTTGATTTGGCTGGAAAAGTTGACAGCATAGCCAAGATAACGTTGACAGATTTGTCAAATGCCTTTGAGACCTTTTATCGACCAGAAGGGATGACCCTTGTTGTTATTGGGGATGTGGATGAAAATGTCGTTTACAAAAGATTGACATACTTGACAAGCCAGATGATACAACAGACACCGGTTAGGGTATCACGCTCTGCTATTTCTTATCAACCTGTTGTCAAAAAGCAGTCACTGCAATTAGATGTCAATATGCCGAAATTGGGAATTGGTTTTCGCCACGAACCTATTCAGGACAGTAGCCTCTTTTATAAGACCGCTTTAAAATTATATCTAAATATGCTAATCGGTTGGACATCAAAGACTTATCAACAATGGTATGATGACGGAAAAATTAATGATTCGTTTGATGTGGTGATAGAAGTTGATGAGCGATTCCAATTTGTCATGGTTTTACTTGATACTAACGAGCCGATTGCTATGTCAGCCAAAATCAAACAGGCGCTCAAAAAAGGGAAATCAAGTAAGGATGTCTCTGAAGAACGGTTATTCAGTCTAAAAAAAGAACTTTATGGTGAATTTCTAATGTCACTGGATCGCCCAGATGAATTGGCAAGTGCATTTTTAGAACATTCTACACAGGAGCTTTTCTATCTTGACGTGCCTGATATTTTAGACCAATTGACTCTTGAGAACGTCTTGTTAATCGGAGAGACTTTCTTTCATTCGGCAGATATTGCAGAAGTGACGATTTTTCCTCTCTAGGGGCTGGATAAGTTAGAAAAATTTGCTATAATAGAATTAATCACAACAAAGGAAGACGACAAATGAATAAAACGACTGGAGATTTGCTTCGCGAAGCAAGAACTAAAAAAGGATTAGCTCTCCAAACCATTGAGCGCTCAACAGGAATTGCGACCCACAATTTACTAGCTATCGAGTTGGATCAATTTTCATTGATTGATGCAGATAAATTAGAGCAGTACTTGAGAACCTACGCTGAGGCTGTTGATTTAGACTTTGCAAATCTAGGGTTTGAAACAACGGAAGAACCTGTAGCGGAGGTGGCAAGTCAGGTTGAACAGGTTGAGGAACCATTTAAGGTCTCTAGTTTTGATGAGTTGGTCAAATCAGAGGACCCAGAGTATGTTCCATCCTCTGTGACCTCAACAACGCTTCGCCGTAGCGGGCGTAACAGCCATTCTCAAAAATCAAGCTCAGGCAAGGGGAACAGATTTCTCGGTCCAATATTGACCTTGTTGGGTCTTGCAACCTTGATTTTTGCTGGCTTTATGCTTTATAAAAACTATTTAGCAGACTTTCTGACTGCCAAAACGAATACGGCCAATGAGACGGTAGCATCAGTATCAACAACACCATCAAGTTCAGAAGTATCAACAACTCCTAGTGAGTCAACTCCTCCTACTCCAGCAACTCAATTGGCAGTTACAGGTGGCGGTGAAGCAATTACAGTTGCGGTGACAACTGCTCAAAAACCGATTAAGGTTGAGTTATCATTATCAGGAGCAGAGCGTAGCTGGGTCGCTTTGAGTAAATCTGATATTGCAGGAGGTGTTACCCTATCCAGTGAGCAACCAACCTATACCGCAACCTTGACAGAAGGTGCAACTCAAGCTGTTCTTGAGATGGGCATTACTGAAGGGGTAACCATCAAAGTTAACGGTCAAGAACTTGACAAGACTGCTCTCACCGCGACTGCTTACAGCATTGTGACCTTTAATATTCAGTAGGGTTAGTTCATGTTAAAAAAAGAAAATATACCTAACCTTCTAACGGTGATGAGAATCGTGATGATTCCTCTCTTTCTCATCTTCGGTTCAGTAAATGGTTTGGTCTGGTATCGTGTTGCTGCTGTGATTTTTGCTCTGGCAAGCTTGACCGATTATTTAGATGGTTATCTGGCCAGAAAATGGAAAGTTGTCACAAATTTTGGTAAATTTGCTGACCCTTTAGCAGATAAAATGCTGGTCATGAGTGCTTTTATCATGCTAGTTGGAGCAGACTTAGCCCCAGCTTGGGTGTCTGCTATCATCATCTGTCGAGAACTAGCGGTGATGGGTCTGCGGTTACTTTTGGTTGAAACTGGAGGCGAAGTGCTTGCGGCAGCCATGCCTGGTAAGATTAAGACTGTTACTCAAATGCTATCAGTCATTTTCCTGCTATGGCATTGGACGATGATTGGTCAGTTAACGTTATATGTTGCCTTGTTCTTTACGATTTACTCTGGCTACGATTATTTTAAGGGAGCGAGTTTCCTGCTCAAGGATACTTTTCAGTGATGATAGATCTTAAACAAGTTTATTTTAAGTATGATGCCCAACGAGAGGATTATGCGCTAGCTAACCTCTCATTTCACGTGAAACAAGGTGAATGGGTATCCATTATCGGACATAATGGCAGTGGCAAATCGACTGCTGTTCGATTGATTGATGGGTTATTAGAAGCTCATTCGGGAGAAATTAGAGTTGCTGGTCAGGTCTTGTCCGAGGAAACGATATGGGCGATTCGTCGAAAAATCGCCTTTGTTTTTCAGAATCCTGACAATCAATTTGTTGGGTCAACAGTAGAAGATGACGTGGCATTTGGTCTGGAAAATCAAGGCTTATCGCATGAGGAAATGGAAAAACGTGTGACGGAGGCTCTTGACTTGGTTGGAATGTCTGCTTATCGAACCAAGGAGCCTGCGCGTTTGTCAGGAGGACAAAAGCAACGTGTTGCCATCGCTGGAGCACTTGCCTTGCAACCTGAGATTATTATCTTGGATGAAGCGACCAGTATGCTAGACCCAAAAGGTCGGCTGGACTTAATCACCCTGATGAAGCAGTTGCGAATACGGTCAAATCTAACGGTCTTATCGATTACCCATGACTTGGACGAAGTAGCGCTGAGTGATCGGGTGTTGGTGATGAAAAAAGGCCAGTTGGTTCTGGATACGACACCACGCGAACTATTTGCCAAAGGTGATGAATTGCTTGACTTAGGTCTTGACAAACCGTTCTCTAGTCAGCTGGCTGAGGCGTTAGCACTCGATGAACAGCTCGGCTATTTATCAGAAAAGGAGTTAGAAGACTACCTATGGGGATTACACTTAGGGGAGTAAATTACACCTATCAAGAAGGGACGCCTTTTGAAGGGCGCGCTCTTTTTAATATTGACTTGGGGATTCTGGATGGGTCCTATACGGCGGTTATTGGACATACGGGTAGCGGTAAGTCAACGATGATGCAGCTTCTGAATGGGCTTAATATACCGACCAAAGGAGACGTTCAGGTTAATGGGGTGACCATTTCAGCCAAGAGTAAACCAAAATCAATCAAGCAGTTACGCCAACAGGTTGGAGTGGTCTTTCAATTTCCAGAGAGTCAATTATTTGAAGAAACGGTTTTAAAAGATGTTGCCTTTGGTCCGAAAAATTTTGGTAAGACTACTGAGGAAGCTGAGAGCATTGCTCGGGAAAAGTTGGCTCTGGTTGGGATTTCAGATGATCTATTTGAAAAAAATCCCTTTGAGTTATCTGGTGGGCAGATGCGTCGAGTGGCGATTGCTGGGATTTTAGCAATGGAACCAACAGTTCTCGTTCTAGATGAACCAACTGCTGGTCTTGATCCTAAAGGACGTAGGGACTTGATGGCTTTATTTAGTCAGTTACACGCATCAGGAATGACAATCGTTTTAGTCACTCATTTGATGGATGATATCGCTAACTACGCGGATCAGGTTTATGTTCTAGAGGCAGGTCGATTAGTCCTGTCAGGTTCTCCTCAAGAGATTTTCCAAAAGGTTGACCTGTTAACTGAAAAACAACTTGGCCTACCAAAAGTAACGACCTTTGCTCGGCGCCTAAGGGAGCGTGGTGTAGCGATGGACCGTTTACCAATTACCATCGATGAGTTTAAGGAGGTGATGCGGTCATGGACAAACTGATTTTAGGGCGCTATGTTCCAGGGCAGTCTGTTCTTCATCGTCTTGACCCTCGAAGTAAGTTGCTGGCGATGATGATGTTTATTCTCATCATTTTTTGGGCAAATAATCTTGTCACAAATGTCTTAGCTCTAGCACTTGTCCTTGGTTTGGTTTTCCTGTCTCGGATAAGCCTATCTTACTTTATCCAAGGCATTCTGCCGCTGCTTGGGCTTATTGCCTTTACAACCATGTTTCAGCTCTTTTTCACCTCTGCTGGTCATCCAATCGCTAATATTTGGTTTTTAACTATCACAGATAAGGGCTTTGAGATGTCGTTGTTGATTTTTTCGCGGTTTTTGCTGATTATCCTATTTTCAACCTTATTGACCCTTACGACAACTCCTTTGAGTTTATCAGATGCGGTCGAAAGTCTGTTAAAACCCTTGAAACCACTGAAAGTACCTGCTCATGAGATTGGGCTCATGCTGTCGTTAAGCTTGCGCTTTGTTCCAACCTTGATGGATGATACTGTACGTATCATGAATGCCCAGAGGGCAAGGGGGGTGGATTTTGGAGAAGGAAATCTGATTCAAAAAGTCAAATCAGTCATTCCAATTTTGGTTCCTTTATTTGCTTCAAGTTTTAAGCGGGCTGAGAGTTTAGCTCTTGCGATGGAAGCCAGAGGCTATCAGGGGGGTGATGGTCGGACAAAATACCGACAATTATCTTGGCAACACCGAGACACCCTTACTATTTTTGGGATGATGTTATTTGCTGTCGCTCTTTTTTACCTTAAAAATTCTTAACATCAACTCATCGAGCAAGAAAATATGATCTTTTTGTTATATTTGTCATTGCAACTCAATCCTGTTGTAAAAAACTTTCGTTAAGATAGGGGTATTCATCAGAAAGGAGTTACATGATGACAGTATTAACAATAACGAAAAAACAACTGATTAAAGGCATGTTTGCGGCATTTGCTTTTACAATGATGACCTATGGATGTCATGTTTCGGCAGAGACTTACACCGTAAAGGCAGGTGATACCCTGTCTCAGCTAGCTCAAACATATAAGACAACCGTATCAGATTTGGTCAAGTTGAACCAATTAGACAATGCAGATGTAATCTACGTTGGTCAGTCATTGGAATTAGGTGCTGCTGAGAAACAAGAAAATTCATCTGTCACAGCTGTTTCAGAAATAGTGCAAAATCAGCCATCAACCTCTTATGTGTCTCAACTCAGTGTAGCAGATGCTGCTACCAAAGAAACCATCGCCTTTAAAGAGTCAGGCGGCAGTTACACTGCTCAGAACGGCCAGTATTATGGTCGCTATCAATTGACCTTGTCTTATTTGAATGGGGATCTGTCGCCAGAAAATCAAGAGCGTGTGGCTGACACATATGTTAAAAATCGTTATGGATCATGGTCGGCAGCCCTTGCCTTTTGGCAGGCTAATGGCTGGTATTAAATGACCAAAAAAGTTTTTAACACAAGATATTGTGAAGAAATAAATGATAAGAACTACATCTTGTGTCTCATAATAGATAAAAAGAACAGGTAAAATATATCATTTTACCTGTTCTTCACTTTATTGATATAGTTAGACACTGTTTTTTAATCATTTTGTAATATATAGACCGTAGAATAGTCTTGTTACCTAAAATAAAAAAGGATATAAGGTATATGTCTCAATTAAACCATAAAAATCTGAAAACAAGATTGCTATCAGTTCTAAGTGCTTTTTCAATTTTGGCGTTTGGCCTATTGCTAACAAAATTATTTGTTCAAGACTTACCACGTACTATTGCTTTGGCGGATACTCAGAAAGTACCCTCTAGCCAGTCAGAAAAAAACGTATTCTTAACAACCTTGCCTCCTCAGCTAAAATTAGCTGAGCCTAAGGTTTCTATCAAGATAAAGCCTACTGAACCTGAGGTGATAGCTGAGGAGCCAGTCGTTGAATCAGTTGAAGTCGTTTCAGAATCGGCTGTTCAATTTACCCCTGTCGTGTCAACTTATACAGCAGGTAGTTATCCAACAGTTTTGTCAAATGGAAATACAGCAGGTGCTGTGGGAACGGAAGCAGCAGCTCGTATGGCTGCAGCAACAGGTGTTCCGCAAGCAACATGGGAATACATCATTGCACGTGAGTCCAATGGCAACCCAAACGTTGCAAATGCTTCGGGTGCATCTGGTCTCTTCCAGACCATGCCTGGCTGGGGTTCAACGGCAACTGTTGATGACCAAATCAACTCTGCCCTCAACGCCTATAACAATCAAGGACTTGCTGCTTGGGGCATGCAATAAGTCATAAAGAAAAGGAGCGATAAAAGCTCCTTTTTATGATGATTGAAAATAGCTGAGCAGGTCAGCAGGCTTATCCATCATCGCCTCTGCACCGTGGTCTAATAGCTCCTGTCTATTCCCAAACCCCCAAGCTACACCAATTGGGTGAACACCTGTTTCACGTCCGCCAATCATATCGTACTTGGTGTCGCCTATGATATAGCAGTTTTCTGGCTGAAGTTGATAGTCTTGTAAACAACTTCTAATCACATCTGATTTATGATGATGGCTTGCAGTTGCACCATAAATGCCAGTAAAGTAATGTGATAGTCCTAACTTGCCTAAAACATTTTTAGCAGCTTCTTCTTGCTTGCTGGTAGTGACAAAAAGCTGATAGCCCATGCTTTTCAGTGCAATCAACAGCTCAGTTATTCCAGCATAAACTGTATCATGATATATTTCCTGATGTTCGTAATAGTTTCGGAAATAGTTGACTGCCTTGTCAACTTCAGTATCATGGTTGAAGAACTGTGAGAAGGTAAATCGTAAGGGAGGTCCGATAAAGGTCATCAGCTGATCTTGGGCAGGACAGACGAGCCCCATTTGCTCAAAACTATGTTGAAAGCTATCAATAATATCCAGACTAGAGTCAACTAAGGTGCCATCCAAATCAAAGAGCAGTGTAGTCATAGGATTCTCCTGTAAAGAGGTTGTAAAGGGTGATTGACAATGGTGTCAAGTTGTCAAAAACTAACTCAACCACAAAGGGCATCAGGGTCTTAATCCGTTCAAAATCAGCTAGACCAAATTTAGGATTGTAGTAATTGAGCATGGTTGAGATGGTTGTGCCATGCGACGAGACAATCAGCTGTTCTGCTCGGCTATTTTCCAACAAAACCGTCAAGGCAGCAATAGTTCGGTGCTGAACCTCAGCTAGTGACTCGCCGCTGTCGCTGTGCTTGTAAGCAAAGTCCTGCCACTGGTTAGCCGTAAAGGTTTTGAAGTCCTCAATCCAGACGTCGTCAATCTTACGCTCACGAAAATCAGCCATTAGCTCAATGGACAGTCCCAGCTGATCAGCCACGGGTTGAATGGTCTCCACAGCTCGCTTGTAAGGGCTGGAAACAATCTGATTTATCGGTCTTTGCTTAAAGAAGTCAACCAGCAGTTGGCAATCCTGTTTGCCTTTGGCGGTCAGCTCTCTGGTTGCATCGTCATGATTGTCATAGTTAGGCTCGACATGCCGAACCAGATAGACGGTTTGTCTCATTCGCCAAAAATCTCCTTGCTGTAGAATTTTCCTGTCGGGGTGGCGGCTAGACCGCCCTCGGCAGTTTCTTTGAAAGCGGTTGGCATAGCCTTACCAACCTGATACATGGCATCGACTACCTCATCCACAGGAATTTGTGAGCAGATACCAGCCAATGCCATATCTGCTGCAATGAGGGCAAAGGAAGCCCCGAGGGCATTTCGTTTGACGCAAGGGACTTCGACAAGACCAGCCACAGGATCGCAGATCAGTCCTAGTATGTTTTTGATGACAAAAGCCACGGCTTGACTGGCTTGAAAGGCTGTACCGCCAGCAGCCATGACCAGGGCAGCCGCTGACATGGCAGAAGCTGATCCCACCTCAGCCTGACAGCCTCCTTCAGCCCCAGAGATGGAGGAGTTATTGGCAATGACCAGACCAAAAGCCCCTGCGGTGAAAAGAAAATCCAACTGCTGGTCAGTGGTCAGCTGCAATTTGTCAATGGCAACGTTGAGCACTGCAGGCAAGCAACCTGCTGAGCCAGCTGTCGGTGTTGCACAAATCAAGCCCATCTTAGCATTGAGCTCATTGACCGCCATAGCGTTTCGGACCGCATATAAAACCGTGCTATCAGACAGGGTCTTTCCTGCTTGGATGTACTTGTCCATACGAACGGTATCGCCGCCTGTCAGACCGCTTAGAGACTTACTTTCGGTCAAGCCGTTGACCACCGAAGACTTGAGGACTTCGAGGTTTCTGGTCATCATCACTCGGCTTTCATCAGCTGTCCGCCCTGTCAGCTCAGTCTCGGTTGCTAGCATGAGTTGGGCCACAGAGCCCTTGAAATCATGATCTGCCTGTTCAACTAATTCTTTAATGGTGTAAAACATAGGAATCCTTTCTTGACAAGGTTGTCAACTTAATCAAAGAAATTGACATTATGTAGGTGAGGTATGTTGATAATCTGATTGACAGCTTGTTGACAGTTTCTGGAGTCAACCTCAATAATCATGATGGCCTTCTCTCCTGCTGCCTCACGGGTCACCGTCATCTGGGCAATGTTGATGTCATGCTGGGACAAAATCTCAGCCACCTGAGCAATCATCCCAGGAATATCCTGATGAACGATAATAATGGTTGGGGTATTCATCTTGAGCGACACTGAAAAACCGTTCAATTCAGTCACCTCGATATTGCCACCGCCGATGGAAATACCTGTAATGCTCATGGACTTGTCACCCTTTTTCACCGTGATTTTTGCCGTGTTGGGGTGAGAGGCATTGCTGTCTTTGATGATGTCCCAGTAGATACGAACACCTTTTTGGTGGGCGATTTCGAGAGAATTTTTGATGTCTGGATTGTCTGTTTCCATGCCTAAAATACCAGCGACTAGAGCCAAGTCAGTCCCGTGTCCTTTATAGGTTTTGGCAAAGGAGTTATAGAGATGAAAGGTGACCTCCTCAGGGATGTCACCGAAGATAGAATGAACAATCTTTCCAATACGAACAGCACCTGCTGTGTGGCTCGATGACGGTCCAATCATGACCGGACTGATAATGTCAAAAACTGACTGGAAACGTAGGGTTTTCATAAGGCACTCCTTGAATTGTAACTGCTTCAATTATACCACATTTGGGCAGGTCAGAAGACTTTCTCAGTAATTTTTGATATGATAGATAGGAACATAATTTATATGGAAAGGTCATGTAATATGCCCCTCTTATCCAAGAAAAACGCTCGTCATGTTATCGAGGAGATTATCGCGCTTTTCCCAGACGCTAAGCCCAGTCTGGACTTTCGAAACCATTACGAGCTACTGGTTGCTGTCATGCTGTCTGCCCAGACAACCGATGCAGCGGTAAACAAGGCGACCCCTGCTTTATTTGAGCGCTTTCCAAGTCCTCAAGAGGCTGCTGTTGCCAGTCCTGATGAGATTGCGCCCTATATTGCCAGACTAGGGCTTTATCGCAACAAAGCCAAGTTCATGCACGAGCTCTCTGTTCAACTCTTAGAACGATTTGATGGGCAAGTTCCTCAAACTCGCGAAGAGTTGGAGAGTCTGTCTGGTATCGGACGAAAGACAGCTAATGTCGTGCTGTCTGTTGGTTTTGGTATTCCAGCATTTGCTGTTGACACTCATGTGTCAAGGATTTGTAAACATCACAAGATTGTCAAGTCGGCAGCAACTCCCTTAGAAATCGAAAAACGGGTCATGTCTATTTTACCTCCAGAGCTCTGGTTGCCAGCTCATCAAGCCATGATTTACTTTGGTCGAGCCATCTGTCACCCTAAACATCCAGAGTGTGATCATTATCCCCAGCTTTACATGTTTGACAAATAAGTTTACAAAAGTATCAATTAAATTGACAATAAAAATAAGCGTTTGAAAGGCCTGATAAAGCTTGATGTTCACTAACATGAACTAACTGCTAGATTAAAGGTTGAACTTTTTGTTGCATTATCACAAAAAATAGGAGAACAGCCTGACTTTACAGCCTTTTTAGCAAGCCATGATACAGTAAAAAGGTAAAGTTTACGGGTTAGAAAGAGAAAATGGTGATGAAAAAGATTTTGGTGGTGGAAGACGAACCCAGTATTGTAACCCTTTTGGTTTATACGCTAGAGCAAGATGGATTTTCTGTTACCAGTGCGGATAATGGTCGTAAGGGGATGGAATTAGCTCTTTCTGGTCAGTTTGATTTTATCATTCTGGATTTGATGCTGCCTCAGCTGCACGGTATGGAAGTCTGCAAAAAACTCCGTCAGGCTGGTGTGGACACTCCTATTCTCATGTTGACCGCTAGAGATGATGAGTTGGATAAAATCATCGGGCTGGAGTTGGGAGCAGATGACTACATGACAAAACCCTTTAGTCCAAGGGAAGTCATCGCAAGAGTGAAGGCTATTTTGCGGCGAAGCCATCGCAGCACTCAAGAAACAGAGCGAGTGCTACAGGTTCAGGATTTGACCTTATTTGAAGAACGTCACGAGGTGTATCAGTCGGGTCAATTGTTGAGCTTGACACCAAAGGAATTTGAGCTCCTTCGTTTTTTGATGAAGCGAGCAAACCGTACGCACAGTCGAGAGCATCTCCTAGACAAAATCTGGGGCTATGACTATACAGGAGAGACGCGTATGGTGGATGTGCATATCGGTAAGCTTAGGGAAAAATTGGAACTAGATACCAAAAATCCGCGCTATATCCAAACAGTTCGAGGATTTGGTTATAAATTTGTGGGAGATAAGGAATGAGAGATTTTTTACCCTCAAGCTATCGCAGATTCTTGGTATGGTTGGGCGGCGTGCTTCTCTTAATCAGTATTTGCCATCTATTCTTCGTCAAGCTTCCCTTTGCGGATGGGAATATCTGGCTATCTCTAGCCTGGGCATTTTATAGTTGCCATCTTTTGAGCCTCTTTTTGGTGGTCAGCTATCTGCGTCATCCGATTAAGCAAGTCGAGCGTCAGCTTTATCGATTGCAGCAAAATATTTACGACAAAGACTACGTGCAACAGTCTGTGCCTGTTTACAATGAGTTGGGAAAAAATCTGACCTTATTGGGTCAAAAGTTAGCCGTGTTTGAGCAGAAATACAGTCATCAGAAAAGTCAGCTTGACCTCTTGCTCCGTCATCTATCTGTGGGTGTATTGGTCTTGGACGCTAGAGGACAGGTGACCTTGGCCAGCCAGTCCATGCAGCTCTATTTTCCTGATAGTCAACTGACAGGAGAGACCTTTGTCCAAATCAATAAAACAGCTGAACTCAATCTATTGATTCAAGAAGTTTCGGACAGGAAAGTCATGCTGAATCAGGAAATTGATATTTACTTTCCTGAAGAACGTACGGTGGATGTCATTGTGTCGCCGGTCTTGCAGGGCGCTAAACTGACCCAACTGTTACTTCTTTTTTATGATGTGACGCATTTACGGCGCTTGGAGCAGGTACGTCAAGATTTTGTCAGCAATGTTTCTCATGAGTTGAAGACTCCGGTGACGTCTATCAAAGGCTTTGCAGAGACTTTACTGTCAGGTGCCAAGGATGATGAAGCAGTTCGGGATCAGTTCTTGACCATTATTTACCAAGAAAGTCAACGTTTGCAGCAGATTGTTCAGGATATTCTGGACTTGTCACGATTGGAGCAATCTCCATCGGCTATCTTAGAAGAGGAGTTTACGATAGGTGAACTGGTCTCTGACTTGTCCGCCAGTTTATCAGGGCAACTGTTCGCCAAAGAGCTTGAGTTTACCTGTGTGGACAATCTGTCATTGCCCTATCTCGGAGATAGGGGAAAACTGTCGCAGGTTTTACTCAATCTCTTAACCAATGCTATTCGCTATACGGATAGAGGTGGTCAGATAAGGGTCATTTTGTCACAAGAAAAAACTGACGTTAAGATAGAAGTTGCTGATACAGGTATTGGTATTCCAGAAGAGGAGTTGGACCGGATATTCGAACGATTTTATCGCGTTAACAAGGGTCGAAGTCGACAAACAGGAGGAACAGGTCTGGGTCTGTCGATTGTGCAAAGCCTTTTGCTGGCGATGGATGGTCGGATAGAGGTAGCAAGCCAAGTTGGGCATGGCAGCCAATTTACCGTTTACCTACCGATGACAAAAAGAAATGAAAGCAATACATGAGCTTGGATTCCATACATTTTCTTTACACAATCTTTACAAAAAACTGCATATCATCCTTACAAAACCTTGATAGACTAGATTTATAGCTGACAACAAAAAAATTTCAGCTATGAGAAAGAGGTCAATCATGTTGAAACAACTTATTAAAGCAGGCTTTGTCTTGCTGGTAGGCGCTAGTCTGGCTGCTTGTGGCAATCAGGGAAGTGATGGAACTTCCAATCTCGGAGATATCATGGTCGTCTCTCGTGAGGACGGTTCAGGTACGCGAGGTGCTTTTGTTGACATCACAGGTGTACTGGAAAAGTCTGGCGATATAGAAGTCGACCAGACCACAAAAGCAGCAACTATTCAAAACAATACCGAGGGGGTTGTGGGAACGGTATCTGGCAATCCGAGTGCCATCGGCTATGTGTCATTAGGGTCACTGACAGATGTTGTCAAGGCTGTCAAGATTGATGGTGTCGCACCGAGCAACGAAACTGTCTTGGACGGGACTTATCCGATTCAACGTCCCTTTAACATTGTTTGGAAGGAGAGTTTGTCTAAACAAGCACAAGACTTTATCACCTTTATCCACTCAAGCGATGGACAAGCTATCGTGACAGATAAGAAATACGTGGCAGCAAAAACAGATAGCCAAGCTTATCAGGCTACACCTCAATCTGGCACAATTTCAATCGTTGGGTCGACATCGGTAACACCCCTGATGGAACAGTTGGCAGAGGCTTATCAAGTCCTTCAACCAGATGTCAAAATTGACATCACCTCAAATGGGTCATCAGCTGGCGTAACTGCTGTTCATGAAGGAGTTGCAGATATCGGCATGGTATCTCGTGAACTCAAAGACAAGGAAAAGCCAGGATTGACAGCGGATGTGATTGCTCTGGATGGCATCGCAGTCGTAATCAATAAGGATAACCCGCTAGAATCTCTAACGGCTCAAGAAGTTAAGGAAATTTATACTGGAAAACTCCTGACTTGGAATGAGATTGGCGAATAAGATGTATACAATTAGGTTGACAAAACTGTCAAGGTCTTGTCAACTTTTCAAGGAGGAGGTTTATGCGTTTAACGCTTAAAGGACAAGAAAGGCGAGAGTCTCTTTTCAAGGGTGTTTTCTTTTTATCGGCTTTATTGTCTGTACTGGCCATTGTGGTGATTTCAATCTTTATTTTTGGGAATGCTCTGCCATTTTTGCTGAAGCAAGGACTAGGGGATTTCCTCTTTGGGACGGATTGGTCACCGTCTAACCTACCGCCAACTTATGGCATTCTCCCGATGATTGTCGGTTCCTTATTGGTCACAGCAGGTGCGATTGTGCTGGGTGTCCCTGTCGGGGTCTTAACAGCTGTTTTTATGGTCTATTTTTGTCCTAAAGCCCTATACAGTCTCTTGAAACCTTCTGTAAATGTTATGGCAGGTATCCCTTCGATTGTTTATGGCTTCTTTGGTTTGCAGTTTATCGTTCCTTGGATTCGTTCCTACGGCGGGACGGGGTTAAGCGTCTTATCGGCTGTGATTTTGCTTGGAATCATGATTTTGCCAACGATTATCAGTCTATCCGAGACTGCCTTACGGGCTATTTCGAAAGATGATTATGCTGCTAGTCTGGCTCTAGGGGCTTCCCATGAACGAACGGTCTTTAAGGTGATGTTGCCAGCGGCTCGATCAGGTATTTTTTCTGCCGTTATCTTGGGAGTTGGTCGGGCAATCGGTGAGACCATGGCGGTTATCTTAGTCGCGGGCAATCAGCCTGTCATGCCGTCTGGTCTGTTACGAGGAGTTCGCACCATGACGACCAATATTGTGTTAGAAATGGCTTACGCTTCAGGAGAGCATCGAGAAGCCTTAATCACGACCGCAGCAGTTCTCTTTCTCTTTATTTTGCTGATAAATGCTGTCTTTGTCTGGGTGAAAAGGAGGTCAGAACGATGAAAAATAAGCTACTGCGAGGTCTCGTTTACCTATCAGCCTTGATAACGTTTGGGTCACTTTTTTTGGTCATCGGTTTTATTTTGATGAAAGGTCTTCCTCACCTGAGTTTAGAACTTTTTTCTACGACTTACAGCTCAAGCAACATGTCTCTCTTGTCCTCTATTGTGACCACCCTTGTCTTAGTGCTTGGGTCGCTTCTTTTGGCAATTCCAATAGGTGTTTTTGCAGGGTTTTACTTAGTTGAATACGCCAACCGAGGTAGCAAGGTGGTTGGTTTCAT
The DNA here is from genome assembly GCF_041807825.1 of Streptococcus sp. E24BD. Taxonomy (NCBI): domain Bacteria; kingdom Bacillati; phylum Bacillota; class Bacilli; order Lactobacillales; family Streptococcaceae; genus Streptococcus; species Streptococcus sp. E24BD. The sequence continues at coordinate 52,052 of NZ_JBGTZB010000011.1, forward strand.
TCGTTTGGCTGCAGATACCCTGCAAGGTGTACCGTCAATTGTCTTTGGTCTCTTTGGCATGCTGTTCTTCGTTATCTTTTGTGGGTTCCAGTATTCACTCTTGTCGGGGATTTTGACGTCAGTATTGATGGTTCTGCCCTTGATTATTCGAGCGACAGAAGAAGGCTTGCTTGCTGTACCAGACAGTGTCCGTCAGGCCAGTTTTGCTGTCGGAGCTGGAAAGCTTCGAACGATTTTTAGGATTGTTCTCCCAGAAGCCATGCCAGGTATTTTAGCAGGTGTGTTACTGGCCGTGGGGCGAATAATCGGAGAGACTGCCGCTTTTATGTACACTTTAGGGACATCAACCAACATGCCAACGAATCTCCTAGACTCAGGGCGTTCCTTGGCTCTTCACATGTATGTGCTTTCTAGCGAAGGGCTATATTTGAAAGAAGCCTATGCGACAGGGGTTATCCTCATCGTCACAGTCTTGGTCATTCAGGCCATTTCTAACCAACTCTCCAAGAAATTAACGAAAGGGATTTAGCATGGGACAGATTGTAGTGGAGCAGATGAATCTTTTTTATGGAGATTTTCAAGCTCTGAAAAACATTAACTTACACTTGCCAGAGAAACAAGTAACGGCTTTGATTGGTCCTTCAGGTTGTGGCAAGACGACCTTTCTCAAGACCCTCAATCGAATGAATGATTTGGTACCAGGATGCCGAATTGAAGGGCATATTTCCCTAGATGGTCAGGATATTTTTGACAAATCCCTCAATCTTAATCAACTGCGAAAAAAAGTCGGTATGGTTTTCCAGCAACCAAATCCCTTTGCCATGTCTATCTATGATAACATTGCCTATGGTCCGCGGACACACGGTATTCAGGATAAGGCAGAGCTGGATCGGATTGTCGAGAAAAGTCTACGCGGGGCGGCTATCTGGGATGAGGTTAAGGACAAGTTGAAAAAAAGTGCCAGGTCCTTATCTGGTGGTCAGCAGCAGCGCATTTGCATAGCGAGAGCTCTGGCAGTCGAGCCAGAGGTTTTGCTCATGGATGAGCCAACGTCTGCCCTTGACCCGATTTCTACTTTGAAAATCGAGGATTTGCTCCAAGACTTGAAAAAGGATTATACCATCATCATGGTGACTCACAACATGCAACAGGCGGCTCGAGTAGCAGACACAACAGCCTTTTTCCTTTTGGGTGAGGTTTGTGAGTTTGGTGACACCGCTCAGATTTTTACCAAACCAACAGACGAGCGAACAGAGCAGTATGTGACAGGTCGATTTGGCTAAGGAGGAATTCATGAGACAAGCATTTCAAGAGGAATTAGACCATTTACAACATCAGGTCAATCAGTTGTTTGACCTGACAGAGCAAAGTTTTGTCAAGGTGCATCAAGTGCTTGCCACAGATGATATCGCGCTGGCTGAGCAGATTCTAGCAGAAGATGCTGAGATTAACCAAACCCAGTTGGCTATCGAAGTGGCTGCAGCTCACCTGATTGCTCGACAACAACCTGTTGCGAAAGATTTACGCCAGATTGTGTCATGGATGCAAATCAGCTCAGACTTGGAAAAAATTGGAGACTACAGCGCCTTGATGGCAAAGTGCTTGCTAAACCTTCAAGGGCATGCTCGCTCGACCGACTTGGAGGGTGCTCTGCTTGACTTGGGCCAACAAGCGCATCATCTGTGTAGCCTGGTTCGCTCTCTGGTCAATCATCAAAAAGAGCAGGAATTACAGGTTGTCACACAGTTAGAAGAAGCCTTGGTTGAGAAGAGAAAATCTCTATCAGCGACCGTTAGACGGCGGATGGACAGGGAGACTGATTTGGTTTTGAGCGGCACTTATTATTTGTCTATCGCGCTCCACATGGAGCGGATGGCAGATTACTTGACCAATATCTGTGAGCGTTTGGTGTATATCGAGACCGGTCGCTTGCAGGAAAAAGCTTAACTGATTGGAGTAGAGCGAGGAGTTCTACTCCTCTTTTCCTGAAAATAGTGCTATAATAGAGGCTCAACATCGACCTTCAAATCGACCGTTGACAGCTCTGCCATTTGGCAGAAGAAAAAACATTTGATGGGAGAAATCTATGACAGACAATAGCAAGATTCGTGTCGTTGTCGGCATGAGCGGGGGTGTTGACTCCTCCGTGACCGCCCTGCTGTTAAAAGAACAGGGCTATGACGTCGTTGGTATTTTCATGAAAAACTGGGACGACACCGATGAAAATGGCTTTTGCACAGCAACCGAAGACTACAAGGATGTCGCTGCTGTGGCGGACCAGCTGGGAATTCCCTACTACTCAGTCAACTTTGAAAAAGAGTACTGGAACCGTGTTTTTGAGTATTTTTTAGCTCAGTACCGTGCGGGTCGCACGCCCAATCCAGATGTTATGTGCAACAAGGAAATCAAGTTCAAGGCCTTTTTGGACTATGCTATGAGCTTGGGGGCGGACTATGTGGCGACAGGTCACTATGCCCAAGTGAGACGCGATAAGGATGGGACTGTTCATATGCTCCGTGGAGTGGACAATGGTAAGGATCAGACCTACTTCCTTAGCCAACTATCTCAAGAACAGCTACAAAAAACCATGTTTCCACTAGGTCATTTGCAGAAGTCCGAGGTAAGGGCAATCGCAGAGCGGGCAGACCTTGCGACCGCTAAAAAGAAAGATTCGACAGGCATCTGCTTTATCGGGGAGAAAAATTTCAAGGAATTTCTCAGCAACTATCTACCAGCGACGCCAGGTCGCATGATGACCGTTGATGGGCGAGATATGGGCGAACATGCAGGTCTCATGTATTATACCATCGGTCAACGTGGAGGCCTTGGTATTGGGGGTCAACATGGTGGTGACAACCAACCTTGGTTTGTTGTTGGAAAAGACTTGTCACAGAATATCCTCTATGTTGGTCAAGGCTTCTACCATGATAGCTTAATGTCAACAAGTTTACAAGCCAGTCAAGTTCACTTTACAAAAAAAATGCCAGAAGAATTCACCTTGGAGTGCACAGCTAAGTTCCGTTACCGTCAGCCTGACAGTAAAGTGACTGTGAAGGTTTCAGGCGACAATGCTGAGGTCATCTTTGATGAGCCACAACGAGCCATTACCCCAGGTCAAGCGGTTGTTTTTTACGATGGTGATGAATGCCTTGGCGGCGGCATGATTGACAACGCCTATAAAGATGGGGAAGTTTGTCAGTATATTTAACTAGATAAATTGCAAGAATAAGTGCAACACTTATCACAATTCCTTCAATAGTGCTTCAAAAGCTGTTCTGTAAGCCAAACATTTTCGTGGTCGGTTATTGATGTCAAATAAGACTTTCGCCAATTGT
>NZ_JBGTZB010000012.1:0-54586 GCF_041807825.1 Streptococcus sp. E24BD
GCTGGTCTCTGATTTTGGCATGAGCAATTACCTGGACTTTCCCAGCTATGAGGAATTGGTGGAGATGTATCAGGCTAACTTGACCAACAATGATCGGCTCTATGATTCAAGAAACGACCGTCAGCTAACTCACGACAGCAAGCATATACCTAAACGCAGACGACCAACCACGACCAGCCTCAAAGAGAAAATAGCAGGGCTTAATCTTCTTATCGAGCTAGATATCACCAACCAATCTTACCAGGAAGTCAAAGATGAGTTAATCAATGAGATAGTCCAGCTGGATTTGACCATCACGGAGTTGCAGGACAAGGTCGCCAATCTTAACAAGATAGCAGAAGTTCTTCTTAATCTCAATAACTCCGACCCAGAAAATAGACGACTGGCTAGATACGACTATGCAAAGATGAATTTGACGTCAGCGATAAGAATAGAAAACGTTCAGCTGGAACTCTATGATTGCACCAAACAATTAGATGATTATATTTCAATTTATGAATATTCTATCCGTAATTTGGAAGAATTTCATAAACTTTTATTTGATTACAGTTCAGGAGTAGATAGTCTACATAGTATTGAATTAGATTAGATGGTTATTCTTTACCTAGCCACTCAATCCCTTCTCTGTTCGCGGCATCTAACAGTTGATGATCAGGCAATTTATCGGAGATGATTGTTTTGTATTGTCCTAAATTATTGATTTTGAAGAAACCAGATTGATAAAATTTAGAATGGTCAATCAAAAGAATAGTTTCCTTGGCTCTATCAATAATGCTTTTCTTAGCAAGGGCTTGACTAAAGGATACTTCATAAACAAACTCCTCATCAATTCCTCTAGCCGAACAGAAAGCTAAATCAATTCTAAAGTGATCGAGAATAGAATTTTCTATATTGTGATTAACAACAGAAGCAGAATGGTGTTTGACTTCTCCACCAGTAATGAAAATCTTCATTGTTGGGTTTGCAACAGTTGATAAAGCGTGAGCTGTGTTTAGACCGTTGGTAAATACAATCAGATTATCAATCTCTTTCAGATAGGCACAGAGTTCAAATACAGTTGTACTGGAATCAAGATATATACACATACCAGGTCCAATAAAATCTTTAGCCAAAGAAGCTATAACTTTCTTTTCTTGTCTATGCTCTGTTTCACGCATACTGTGAGAAAGCTCAACAGTATTAAAGCTGTTCAGAACAACTTCTCCGTGTCGCCGTTTTAGGAATCCTTGCTCTTCTAGTAAAAGAAGATCTCTTCTTAATGTGGACGTACTTGAGTAAGTTAATTGTTCTAGTTCTTTAACCGCGATTCTCCTTCTTTTCTGCAAGATAGAAGTAATTTCATTTAATCGTGTATCTCTAGACATGATATTCCTCCTCTTCTATCGTATCATTTTTTGAACAATTATGAATTAAAAAAACATGATTTTTGAATATTTGCCAATATTTTGTTCAAGTATTGAAAAAATAATTCAGAGCATATATAATCGAATTATGAAAACGGTTTATCGGAGGTTCTTATGAAGTCAGTTTTAGCCATAGATTTAGGTGCTACTTCTGGTAGAGCTATTCTATACTACATTTTAGATGATAAACTTCAGTCTGAGGAAATTAGTCGTTTTGAAAATCGGCCAATCAAAGAAAGAGGTTTTCTATGCTGGGATGTAGAATTACTGTTTTCATATATACTGGAAGCGATTCGACTAGCAAATCAGAAATCTGACTTGCAGTCAGTCGGCATTGATACATGGGGTGTTGATTTCGCCTTAATAGATGGCAAAGGGCAATTGATTTCTTCTCCAGTTCACTACAGAGATAGTCGAACGAAAGGAGTGTTAGAGGAAGTTGCACAATGTTCATCCCTTTCTGAACTGTATTATAAAACAGGTAACCAATTGATGGAAATCAACACCCTGTTTCAATTGCTGAGAACAAAGTCTAAAAGCCCGGATACATACTTTAAAGCTGAGACTTTGCTGATGATTCCAGATTTTCTTAATTACCGACTAACCGGAAAAAAGATTGTAGAGAGAAGTATTGCTTCTACCATGCAAATGGTTAATCCTTTTACCAAGATATGGAATCAAGAAATTTTAGAAATGTTTGAAATTCCTAAGCGTCTGCTTCCAGATATAGTTGATGAAGGAACCATTCTTGGAACTGTACTTGAAAAATATCATGTTGGTACTCCTAAAGTCATTACAGTTTGTGAGCATGATACAGCGAGTGCAATTGTTGCTATTCCAGCAGATGATGAACGAACACTATTCATTTCATCAGGAACATGGTCACTGATAGGGACAGAATTGCCCTTCCCGATAATTAACGAACATTCACTCAGTCATAATTTTACAAATGAAGCAGGGCATAGTGATACGACGACTTTCCTTAAGAACTGTACGGGTCTTTGGATAGTGGAGGAACTGAGAAGGAATTTTGAACTTTTAGACAAGCATTATAGTTTCGATGATATTACCGATATGGTTATGAGGGTAAGAGATACAGTTGCAATTATTGATACAGATAGTCCTGAATTTGCAGAACCTGGTCATATGATTGAGAAAATACAATCTTATGCTGAGAGAACTTCTCAATCAGTTCCTATCACAGTAGGAGAATTGTTCAAGGTTGCTTATACCAGCTTATCACACAAGTATAAGGAAGTGATTGACCAACTAGAGGTGATGTTGGGATATCAATTTGATCATATCCACCTTATTGGAGGAGGTTCAAAATCAAGATACTTCTCTCAACTAATAGCAGATGTCACTCAAAAAGTAGTAATAACAGGACTGAGTGAAGCAACCTCAATAGGAAATGCTCTGGTACAATTTGTAGCTTTAGGAGAGCTTGATTCTATCAAAGAAGCAAGAAATCTTGTAAAGAATTCTATTCAATTCGAACATTATTATCCAAATAAGGAGGCGGATGATGGCTCATTATCCTAAAATTGGTATTCGTCCAACCATTGATGGACGACAAGGTGGTGTACGTGAATCCTTAGAAGAAAAGACCATGCAAATGGCCTTGGCTGCAAAGGAACTCATTGAATCAAATCTCCGCTATGCCGATGGAACACCTGTTCAATGTGTAGTAGCAAGTCGAACAATAGGTGGACAAGGGGATGCGGGTGTTGTATACGATGAATTTTCAACGCAAAATGTGGTTGGAACCTTATCTGTAACACCTAGCTGGTGCTATGGTACTGAAACAATGGATATGGATCCAAAAACCATTAAAGCTATTTGGGGCTTTAATGGAACTGAGAGACCAGGTGCTGTTTATTTAGCGGCAGCAATGAGTGGTTATGCTCAAAAAGGTTATCCTGCCTTTAAAATCTACGGTCACGATGTTCAGGACCTTGATGATAATAGCATTCCAGCAGATGTGGCAGAAAAAATCTTACTTTTTGCCAAGGGAGTTGTTGCAGCAGGTCAAATGAAGGGCAAATCCTATGTGAATATCGGTGCCTCTTCGATGGGGATTGCAGGTTCACAGGTAACAACCTCTTTCTTTGAAGATTATCTGGGAATGATGGTTGAATTTGTTGATATGACTGAAATTCTTCGTCGTATCCAATTAGAAATCTACGATAAAGCAGAATATGAGAAAGTACTTGCTTGGATTAAAGAATACTGTAAAGAAGGTATTGATATTAACGAAGGCAAGGAATTCCCTGAAGTGATTACCAAGTCAAAAGTTATTCCAGCTGATAAAGATTGGGAGTTTATCGCTAAACAAACCTTGATTATCAGAGATATTTTGTTTGGTAATCCAGCTTTAGCAGATATTGGCTGGGAAGAAGAAGCACGTGGTCGCAATGCTATTTCGGGTGGTTTCCAAGGACAACGTCAATGGACAGATTGGTTGCCAAATGGTGACTTTGCAGAAGCGATTCTTGCTTCAACATTTGACTGGAATGGTCCAAGACCTGTAACAGCCTTTGCGACAGAAAATGATACTTTAAATGCTGCGGCTATGTTATTTGGAACGTTATTAACCAATAAAGCACCAATATTCTCTGATGTAAGGACTTATTGGAGCCCAGAAGCAGTTAAGAGAGTGACAGGCAAAGAACTCGAAGGTCGTGCTAAGGACGGTATTCTGCACTTGATTAACTCAGGAGCTTCAGCTTTAGATGGTAGTGCAGCTTCTCGTGATGAGAATGGTCAACCGACCATGAAGGAATTTTGGAATATGACACCAGAAGATGTAGAGGCCTGTTTGCAAGCGACAGACTGGTGTCGAGCCAATTACGAGTATTTCCGTGGTGGAGGTTACTCTTCTCACTTTAAGACAGAAGGTGAGTTACCAATCACCTTGATTCGAGTAAATCTAGTGAAAGGTGTCGGACCAAGTCTACAAATTGCAGAAGGTTATACTTGTCCGTTAGATGATGAGGTTCATCGTATCCTTGATGAGCGAACAGATAAGACATGGCCAACAACTTGGTTTGCTCCTAATCTTGGAGAGCCAGGATTTGAAACAGTATATGATGTGATGAACCATTGGGGTTCAAACCACGGAGCCTTTGTGCATGGGCATATTGGTGACCAGGTTATTACACTAGCAAGTATACTTCGTATTCCTGTAGCGTTACATAACGTTTCAAAAGAAAGGATTTTCCGCCCAAGTATCTTTGATGGTGTTGGCACAAAAGATTTAGAGGCGGCAGATTTCAAAATGTGTGAAGTTTTAGGCCCATTATATAGTAAATAAAGAGGTAATGAATATGTTGATGGAAAATGAACGAAAGGAAATTATTAAGTACGGTAAAAAATTAGTAACAGAAGGATTAACAAAAGGGACAGGTGGTAATCTCAGTGTCTTTGATAGAGATAAAAAGCTTATGGCGATTACACCATCGGGTATTGATTTTTTTGAAATCAAAGAAGAAGATATTGTCATTTTAGACTTTGATGGAAATGTGGTTGAAGGAGATAGACTACCGTCTAGTGAGTGGTTTATGCACCTCATTCAGTATCAAAAACGAGACGATATTGATGCTGTTATTCATGCTCATACCACTTATGGAACAGTTTTAGCCTGTTTACGTGAACCCCTGCCAGCAAGCCATTACATGATTGCGGTGGCAGGTAAAGACGTTAGAGTTGCAGATTATGCCACTTACGGTACGAAAGAATTGGCTGAAAATGCTGCTAAAGCAATGGAAAATCGCAGAGCGGTATTTCTTGCTAATCATGGGATTTTAGCAGGAGCTCAAGATTTGTTGAATGCTTTCAACATTATCGAGGAAATTGAATATTGTTCTAAAGTTTATTGTGTCGCAAAAAGTTTTGGGGAGCCAGTAATCCTACCAGATGAAGAGATGGAATTGATGGCTGAAAAATTCAAAACTTATGGTCAACGAAAATAAAAAACTAAAAAAATCCAAATTGGAGGAGAAAATCATGAAAAAACGTCTTTTGACTTCAGCATTTATCTGCTTGACAGCTTCAGCTTTCTTGGCAGCTTGTGGTAATGGCTCATCTGATAATAAGTCAGCTAGTGGTGGTGATGATAAGGTTTTAGAATTTTATCATGGCTATCATCATAGTGAAGAAGAGTGGCCAGCAGCTCAAGTAATGCGTGATCTGTATGAATCTTTTTCCAAAGAGCATGCTACTGGAGATGTTGAGTTCAAAGCTATTCCTGTAACAGGTGCATTAACAGACACAATGAGCAACAAGGTGGCAAGTGGTGAATTCCCAGATATGATTGACTTGGCTGGTAATGATGTTTCGCTTGCAGCAATTGAACAAAGTCTTGTTCTTGATTTGAAACCATATATTGATGAAAATGGTCTACAAAAGAATGTTGGTTTGAACTATACTCAAAACGATGTTAATGGAAAAATTTATACTGTTCATGATCAGCTTTTGACACTTGGCTTATGGTATAACGCTGATGTCTTTAGCAAGGCAGGAGCTAAGACCCCAGACAAGTGGGAGAAATGGAGTGACTTTACAGAGGCTATGGCTCTTGTTCGTAAACAAGAAGGTGTTTATGGATTTGGTGCGGGAGAACCTGCAATTCGTCTCTTTAACACTGTTTTGGGTTCATCAGAGGCAGGTCGTAAGCTTTTAGAAGGTCCGCTAACGGTAGAAGGTATCGAATCTAAAGAATTTGCTGAAGCCTTGAAACTGGTTATGACTGAAGTACAAGCTAATGGTTCTGCCAACGCTGGTGGTGACGCCAATGTTTATTCAACAGACTTTACAGAAAATAAATCAGGTGTATTCTTCAATGGTGTGTGGGCAGCTGGTGGTTTGAAAGACAATGCAGCCTTGAAACCAAGTCTCTATGCAGGAAATGTTGCAATCAGTTCTGCTGGTGGTGGTATTACCATTTCAAGCAAGCTTTCTGATGAAGAAGAAAAACTAGCTCTTGAATTTGTTAAGTACATGACTAGCGATGATGTTCAAAAAACAATCTTTGAAAAAGTTGGATCCAACCCTGCAAGCCAAGCTATTGATACGGCTGAAATTGCGTCTGGTTCATCTGATGCAACTGTTAAACTGCTCGGTGAAGCTACATCACAAGCGAATAATGCAAAAGTTATCGTACCAACGGTTGTATCTGCTTGGGGTGGAGATGTTCGTACAGCAATTATCAATGCATTGACTGAAAGTGCAGCTGACGGTGTCAATATTGACCAAAAAGTAAAAGATACTCAAGACATTTTGAAAGCCCTCATCGGGTAAGTAACAAAGGGCTAGGGAATACAAAGGATTTTCCCTAGCCCTTATTTATTAAGAAGGTAAGAACGATTATGACAAAACAAAATACGATGAAGACGAGGAAGACACAGCGACAACGGTTCATTTTCCTTTTCTTATTACCGACGTTAGCTTGTTTTTTCCTGTTTTATTTCTACTCAGTTGTGACAATTTTTGCAACTTCCTTTACCAAATGGGATTACACAAACCTAACAAATCCAGAGTTCTTAGGTTTTGACAACCTCTTTGCCAACTATAAATATATATTTATAGAGTATCCGTTTTTTAAAGAAGCTCTCCGTAACTCTATCGTATGGGCAATTATTGGTGTTGTTGTACAGGTACCTCTTGCTTTAACGGTAGCAATTGCTTTATCTAAAAAATTACCTGGATGGAAGGTATCACGCAATCTTTATATTATACCAAGCATTATTTCTAGTGCTGCAATGGGTTTGATTTTCCTTCAAATTTATAATCCGAACTATGGTGTTGTTAATCAAATTATTCGCTTGTTCAATCCTAATTTTACAGATGCAGTTTTGTTGACACCTGGATTAAATATTATTGCGATGACTTGTGCTTATATTTTCTTTGCTGGAACATCAACAATTATGATTCTAGGTCAAATTTTTGCTATTCCACAAGAAATTCAAGAAGCTGCAATACTGGATGGTATTTCAGGATGGAGAAGAGAGTGGTATATTACTATTCCAATGATTAAAGAAACTATTAAAACAGTATCTGTCATGGCTGCTACATCTGGTTTCTTACTATACAATGAAGTATTCTTCTTAACAAATGGTGCAGCAGGTACGAAAAGTATTAGTTTTATCATTCGTGAATTAGCAGTATCAAGTTCTAGGACACAATATGCTCGTGCTAACACGATTGGTGTCATTCAGATTTTAGGTGGTATGTTGATTATTCTTTGTATCAACCTGATTTATAGTGAGCGTAAATCTCGGAAAGGATAAGTTATGGATAGCAAGATTAATGGATTATCAAAAACAGGCAAGTTGATTATTTATATTTATATGGCTATTACCTGTGTTTTATCAGTTTTTCCGATATTATGGATATTCTTATCTTCGATGAAAGCTGATCCGATGAAAAATCCAGGAATTAGTCTCCCAACGGACTGGAGTTTTGAAGGTTACATTAAGGTTTTCACAGAATTACATGTACTAGATTACTTTTGGAATAGTTTCAAAGTAGTCTCTCTCTCTGTGCTAATTAGCATTATTATGATTTCCATGTCATCGTATGTTATTGCTCGTATGGAGTTTCGTGGTAAAAAGATTATTACTGCAATGCTTTATTCAACATTGTTTATCCCAGCAACAGCTATGACATTCCCTGTCTATCGTCTAGTTAATACTCTAGGAATTTATAATACTCCAGTAGCCTTGATTTTTGTCTATTCATGTAGTGGTATTGCAATGAGTTTCTTTATTATTAAAAACTATTTTGCAATTATTCCAAAGGAATTAGAAGAGGCGGCTGAAATTGATGGGGCTAGTTATGCTCAGACCTTTTGGAAAATCATGTTGCCGATTGCAAGACCTGGTATTTTAACTGCTGCAGTACTGGCATTCATTAATAACTGGAATGAATATTATTGGGCTTCAATGCTAATCATTAATAAAGATGAGTTAACAGTCCCTGCCTTACTTGGTCAGTTTACGACCAGTTTCAACACCAATTATAATGGATTGTTCTCAGCAATTGTTGTGATTATCTTACCGCCAATTTTACTTTTTGCATTTGCAAGTAAATACTTTATTGAAGCATTAGGAGGAGGGGCAGTTAAGGGATAATGGAAAATACACTAGAAATCATTAATCAACGGACAGAGTGGTTCCGAGAAGCACGTTTTGGTATGTTCATTCATTGGGGGCTTTATTCAATACCAGGACAAGGAGAATGGATTCGTAGCCACCAAAAATTATCAATTGAAGATTATCAGCCTTATTTTGAGACGTTCAATCCGACAAAATATAACCCAAGAGATTGGGCAAAGGCTGCAAAACGGGCAGGTATGAAGTATGTTGTACTCACTGCTAAACATCATGATGGCTTTTGTTTATTTGATTCAGCTTTTACAGATTATAAGTCAACGAATACACCAATTGGTCGAGACTTGGTAAAAGAGTTTGTAGAAGCAGTTCGGGAAGAGGGATTAAAGGTTGGTCTATATTTCAGTTTGATTGACTGGTATCATAAAGATTTCCCTAAATTTGGCGATCTTAATCACCCAATGAGGGATAATCCTGCTTTCAAAGATGAGGTGATTGATTTTGATAATTACCTTACTTTTATGCATAACCAGGTAGAAGAAATTGTCACAAAATATGGGAAGTTAGATATTTTATGGTTCGACTACTCTTATGAAGAAATGTTTGGTGAAAAATGGCGTGCTACCGAATTGATAAAAATGGTTCGGAAACATCAACCAGATGTTATTGTTGATAATCGTTTAGAAACTTCGGGAGAAGGATTCGGTAGTATTGTTACAGATCATATTAATCTGTATTCAGGAGATTTTGTAAGTCCAGAACAAATTGTACCTCATGAAGGGATACGTAATCACAAAGGTGAGTTTATTCCTTGGGAACTATGTCTAACAATGAACAATAACTGGGCCTATAATCCAACAGATAAGTTATACAAACCCTCTAAAGTTTTAATTAGAAAATTGGTTGAGTGTGTAAGTAAAAATGGCAATATGATTTTGAATGTTGGTCCAGATGCTTTAGGGGTCATAAATGAGGAAAGTATGAGTATTCTGGCTGACTTCTCTAGCTGGATGAATAAGAACAGTGAGTCCATCTATGGTAATGGTTATGCAGCATTACCTAAGCCAGAGTGGGGGTATTACACCCAAAAAGGGAATGTTATTTATGCCCATGTTTTAGAGCAGCCGATTGGTCCGCTTGCTTTAATTGGTTTATCTGAAGATAAGATTAAGCGGATGAGTTTTGTTCACGATGGAAGTGAAGTAAAAATTTCAAAAAGCTGGACAACTAACGCCTATGAAGGAATTTGTTTTGCTCAGTATGGAGAAGTTCCGCATTTTACCTACCCGTTACCGTGCACTGTTGACAGTGTTATTAAGATTGAATTGAAAGGAACTGACAATGAAGATTGAGAATCAGCAACTAGCACGTTACTTCAAATTAGTGGATGGTCAATTTTATACAACTCATGTCTTAAACAAGCATACCGAAATTCCTGTAGCTAATAAAAGTGAAGAAGAATTTCGTTTGGTTTCTTGCGATGGAACATATTACTCTTCTAAAGATTTTTCTGCACACGTTGTAGAAGAAACGGCCAATAGGTTATTAATTCACTTTAGCAATAAAGATATTAAGCTAAATATTCTTTATTCAGCTAGGGAGGATGTCATTTCTAAGCAGGTTACATTGTTCAAAACACTAAAAGAAATAAACTACATTGATGTGGAAGTCTTTGAATTTTCTGATTTAGAAGGTATTTATTATCCTAAGAAACAAGAAGATATTAAAGAGATGGCTGGCTTCCCTGGATACTATGTTGAACTTGGGCAACCAATTTATGCCAAAAGTTTCTTTTTAGGTATGGAGTTCCCAATGGGTGAGAACCGTATAGATGGGACTTCTTATTTTTCAAGATATTATATTGGACATCAGTTAGCACATGAAAAAGAGATTTGGCCATGTGTTATGGGAGCAGCAAAAAATCCTGATAAAATTTCGATTCAAAAAGCCTTCTTCCTTTATATTGAAGGTATCGCACAGCCAAGTTATTTCCGAAAGCAATACAATTCATGGTATGACCACATGACGGAAATTGATGAAAAGATTATTTTAGATAGCTTTTCTGAGATTTATCATGGCTTTGAAGACAATGGCGTGCATTTAGATGCTTATGTCGTAGATGATGGTTGGTGTGATTATCGGAGTGTTTGGGAGTTTAATGAAAAATTCCCAAGTGAGCTAAAAAATATAAAATCACTTGTCAATCGTTTGGGATCTAGCTTGGGACTTTGGATTGGACCAAGGGGCGGATATAATGGTACAGAGGTTACCATGAGTGACTGGTTGTTAGAGCATCCAGAATTGGGTAGTAAAAATAAATTGTCTAATGATGTGAACCTTGCAGATTTTAACTACCTTAATCGAATGAAATCCAAGATGTTGGAATATCAGAAAGCTTACGATATCAGTTATTGGAAAATTGATGGTTGGCTATTAAAACCTGATACTAAAGACTGTAGTGGTGACTTTGCCATGCATACAATGACACCTGTTTACGAATTCTTGATTCAACTCTTGACGGAGTTACGTGAGGAGCGTGGTGATAGAGATTGTTGGTTAAATTTAACCTCCTATGTGAATCCAAGTCCTTGGTTTTTACAATGGGTTAATAGTTTGTGGATTCAGATTTCTCAAGATGTTGGTTTCACAGAGAATGCGGGTAATGATATTAATAGGATGATCACTTATCGTGATATTCAGTACAAAGAATTTTTAGAAAAGCGTGATATTCAATTGCCACTTTGGTCTCTCTATAATCATGAACCAGTATATGCTTCAACTGCACATACTTGGTATATGGATCATCAAATGTATGCGACTGTTGAAGAATTTGAAGACTATCTAATGTTTATTGCCACACGAGGAAATGCTTTCTGGGAGTTTCATTATTCGTATAGTATGTTTGATGACGAGCGTTGGAAAGCTAATGCACGTGCTATAAAATGGATTGAAAGTAACTATTCTGTTTTGAAACATAGCAGACGAATAGGCGGAGACCCTGAGAAATTTGAAATCTATGGTTATCACTGTCAGCAGCCAGATACAGAAAAGGAAGTTGTATCATTAAGAAATCCATCCAGTGATGCACAGGTCATTGAATTAGATGCAAAACATTACCAAATAGTGAGAACATCAAAAGAGATTAGTGTTGAAGACAATCGGATTTATATGCCTCCGTATTCAATTATTTTGATGGAAAAATAGATTTTTATAATTAAAGGAATCTTAAACATGACAACGTTGAAATTAAATAGCTTATATAAGAAGTATCCTAATAGTGATTTCTACTCCGTAGAAGATTTTAACCTTGATATTAAGGATAAAGAGTTTATTGTCTTTGTAGGTCCTTCAGGATGTGGTAAGTCAACTACTCTACGTATGATTGCTGGTCTTGAGGATATTACTGAAGGTGAGTTCTATATTGATAATGAGCTTATGAATGATGTAGCTCCAAAAGACCGAGACATTGCAATGGTCTTCCAGAACTACGCTCTCTACCCCCATATGACGGTTTATGACAATATGGCATTTGGTCTCAAGTTGCGTAAGTATGACAAGGCGGACATTGACCGTCGAGTGCGTGAAGCAGCGGAAATCTTGGCTCTGACCGACTTCTTGCAACGTAAACCAGCTGATTTGTCAGGTGGTCAACGTCAACGGGTTGCTATGGGACGTGCTATCGTTCGTGATGCCAAAGTGTTCCTAATGGATGAGCCGCTTTCTAACTTGGATGCTAAACTTCGGGTATCCATGCGTGCGGAAATTGCAAAAATTCACCGCCGTATCGGGGCAACGACCATCTATGTTACTCATGATCAGACAGAGGCCATGACCTTGGCTGATCGCATCGTTATCATGTCAGCGACTAAGAATGCTGCTGGTACGGGAACTATTGGCCGGATTGAACAAGTTGGTACACCACAAGAGCTCTACAACGAACCAGCTAACAAGTTTGTTGCAGGCTTTATCGGTAGCCCAGCTATGAACTTTATCGAGGTGATACTCGACGGTGACCGTTTGACAGATGGCAGAGGGTTCGACATTGCCATTCCACAAGGCAAGCGTAAGTTGCTAGATGAACTGGGTTATCAAGGTAAGAAATTGACCTTTGGTATTCGTCCAGAAGATATTTCGTCCGACTTAATTAGTCAGGAAAGTTACTCAGAAGCTAAGATTAGAGCAGAAGTGGTTATTTCCGAACTTCTCGGTAGCGATTCTATTCTTTATTGTAAACTAGGCGAGCAGGAGTTCTCAGCTCGAGTGTCAGCGACAGATTATTTAGCACCAGGTTCAACCGTTGATTTAGCAATAAATGTATCTAAAGGTCATTTCTTTGATATTGAAACGGGTAAGAGGATTTAATATTTTTAATTTAGTTACACAATCTTAAACTATTTCCACATATACTCAGATAGACTTATTTTAGAAATTTTGTTGTCCAAAATTTAGTAAGATAACCATTGGATAGTTTATTGGAGTGTGATGTTGAATGGAAGGAGGGGGACAATATGGATAGCTCATAGAATTATAGTTAGGGATGTTGTTTTTCATCATTTGATGATATGTGTGTAATTTAATAGGAATTGGTGAAACAATGAGATTAAATAATATGAAATATAGATTGCTGTCAATTTCAGCTCTATTAACACTGGCTCTCTCCTCTTCAATAGTGGAAGCTGCTGACATCAATTTATCGGATATTGAATGGCAAACAGCTACTCATGGTGACGCTTATCAACATAAACAAGTTCAAAAGAATAAACCGTTTACACCAGGAAACTCTAGTCAAAATAAAAAGATTTCTCTGAAAATGGTTGATGGAACTACTAGAGAGTTTGATAAAGGGTTAGGAACGATAGCTTCCAATCCATCATCTATTATTTATGACATTTCTACCTTAGATGTATCCAAGTTTACTACTTTTGTAGGAATCGATCGTTCAGCAACTCCGCTTGATGAGCGGTATTCTAAGGTTGATAAGATTGAGGTATTGGTGGATGATACTGTAATCTACAGTTCTGTAACTGATTATCCAAATGGTATTGCCTATGATACTCCTGCTATTTGGTTGGACTTACCTGTAGCAGAGGGAGCTAAGAAACTAGAGCTTCGTAGCTATTCAGGTTCTGTTACTTGGGGTGATGAGGTTGTATTTGGTAGTCCGACTTTACAAACAAGGGAAGCCAACTCAGAACCTAAGCCTATAACTGAATTACCTGTACGAGAGAACATGGTTTATCTATCTGATTTAGAATGGAAAGTAGCTAGTCATGGAGATGCTACAAGTTCAAAAACTGTTCAGAAGAACAAGCCATTCTCTTTAGGAAATAATGGTAGTTCTCAAAAAATCTCTCTAAAATTGGCTGATGGTAACATTAAAGAATTCGATAAAGGTTTAGGAACAATTGCTGCTTCTCCATCTTCTATTGAATATAATATTCAAGGAGCTGGAGTTTCACGATTCACAACCTTTGTAGGTCTTGATAGAAGTGCAGGTCACGCTGATAGTAGATATGCGTTTGTTGAAAAATTTGAAGTAGAAGTTGATGGAAAGGTCATCTATACAACATTAGAGCAATATCCGGAAGGATTTGGTTATGATACACCAGCTATACCAGTTGATATTGAAATTCCAGAGAATGCCAAAACAATTAAACTGAAAGGTTATTCAGGTTCTGTTACTTGGGGTGATGAGCTAGTATATGCAGGTGCATATTTTGTTGCTAGCGGTTCATTTAAAAATCCAAATGATTTTGAACTTGCTCCAAAAAGACGTGAAATTTCCAATCAGCACCCTCTTTTGATGATGCCACTTTATGCCAATGGTGGTGAATTTGAAAAAGGAAACTATGCTTTCTGGGGTGAAGATACTCTGGTTGGAAAATGGGAAAATATTGACCCTGAATTAAAACCTTATACTGTTATTCAAATTCACCCAGACGATTTACCTCATCGTGATGGTTCTGCCGCTCAATTCTATGAGCATATCTTAGAAGAAGCCCAGAACTATGTAAATCCAGCAACTGGTCAAAATGAACCTATCCCAGTCGTATTAACTGTGTTTACGGCAGGGAATACTTCATATTATACAGCAGCTCATTGGTTGACAATGGACTGGATTGATGAAATGTATGAGAAATATTCTTGTTTACAAGGTATTTTCTCAACAGAAAACTATTGGATTTGGACTGGAAATGTTGAGAGCAATGCAGCAGAGTATCTGAAGCTGTCTGCTAAACATGGTGGATATTTCATCTGGTCAGAGCAGAACAATGGTGGTTCTATTGAACGTGCTTTAGGAGCTCATGGTAAAGATGTGTTCAAAAATGCTGTAGAAAAATATTGGCAGAACTTTATCTTTATGCATAAGAATACTCCTGCTGCTGAAGGAAATGATGCTCCTACAACAAGTTATATGAATGGTTTGTGGTTATCAGATTATGCTTATCAATGGGGCGGACTGATGGATACTTGGAAATGGTATGAAACAGGAAAATGGAAACTGTTTGACGCTTCTAATATTGGAAAATCCCAAGGCAACAGGCAATGGTTGACTCAGCCAGAGGCCATGCTTGGAGCTGAAGCTATGAATATTTACTTGAATGGTGGCTCTGTATATAACTTTGAACATCCTGCCTACACTTATGGTGTGAAAAATCAGGAGAGTCCTCTGTTTAATACAGTAATTAAAAACTTCTTCAAATATATCATTGCTAATCCAGCACCATCAAAAGAAGAAGTGCTGGCCAATACGAAGGTTATCCTACGCGGTAATTATTCAGCGAATCATGAGGGACATTTCTTTGTAGGTGTAAATACAGCTACTCATCAAAGCCCTCTATACACTACTGGACGATATGGTGTTATTCCTACTGTTCCAGCAAGTATTACAGTGGATAAATTAAAATCCAAACTACCAGAACATATTCAAATTGTTGATTTAAAATCAAATGAAATGTCAACAACAGCTAAAAGAAAGGCTTTCTTAGATTCTCTTTATCCTGAAGAATATAATGGAACTATCTTTGCTGATGAGATCGACAATAGAGTATTTGTTTATAACTATGAGTACAATTCTGATCGTGACCAAAAAGGCTCGTTTGATTTGAATGGAAAACAATTTGATATGACTCTGAAGCCTCATTCATATTCAATTGTTACAGATAGTGGCAATGGTTTAAACGTAATTCTTAATAACTATCGAATTAACAAAGATAGCTTGTGGAAAGATGCTAAGAACGCTTCTGAGGCAAGAAGATTACCACAATTGAGCAAACCTGCAGCCATAAACTGGGTATATGAGACTTATATTAACAATACTCCTGTTTCACCTCAGAGAGAAAGTGTTATTGTAGTTAAAAATCTGAATGCCGCTCCAACGATTGAGATGATTTCAACAACTGATTCAGCTTCAGTAGTTCCGACTGTGGAATATAATTCTGCTAAAAAGATTGCTACGATTAAGGTAGTGAATAACGGAAATATTGTATTTAATGTTAATTACTAAACAATAAACTATGTTTATTGGGAGTGTAGAATTACTTTCTACACTCTTTTATATTTTTACAGATAGTGTAAAAACTGAAATAGATTAAAAATTTACCTCTGCTTCTGAAAAATACTAGCTATAATTTCACTCTTATAATGACGAGTTAGGTAACTCGTCATTGAGGAAATAATGAGATATGTTTATGGTATGGATAAGAAGCCCTCCATTTATGACTTTTACAAATAAGCATGAATGGAGGAATAGATGAGATATTACATTTATACAAGAGGTGAAAAAATCCCTGTTACCGAAGAAGTTTACAAAGGTTATTGGAGATTGGTTAATCGTGAAAAGTATCTTTTAAGAAAAGAAAGAGCAAATGGTGTTTTACCATTCTCATCATTTGAATTCGAAGATTTGCCGCTAGAAAATGTGCTGTCTGATTCTAGCGTAGATGTTGAAAAATTAGTCGAAACTAAACTCTTACTTGAGCAATTAAATACAGCTTTGCTAACTTTATCCAATAGAGAGTTTGAGATAATTGTTGCACTTTATTTCAAGGAACATACTATAAAAGAAGTTGCTTTACAACAAGAAATGTCTCCATCAGGTGTATTTCAATTAAGAAATAAAATTTTCAACCATCTCAAAAAATTACTAGAGAAATAGTGAAATAAGGGACTAAAAAATTCACTCTTATTAGTGAGAGGAGATTTTAGTCTCTTTTTGCCCTTTGACAACTGAATAGACCAAGGTGGGACGTTAATCATTTGTGAAGCAAGATGAAAAGGCACCCCTTTTCTGTACACTTTTTATAAAGTGTTTTTGTTAAGCGATAACTCGCTTAACCATAGGTGTTTGGTAATCGAGACTACCGTGAATGCGATGATGGTTCCACCAGTGGACATAGTCCTTGGTTTTAAGGGTTAGTTCTTCTAGTGACTGGCAGTTCTCCTGGTTGATAAACTCCAGTTTGAAAGAGCGGTAGGTGCTCTCATCGACGGCATTATCATAGGGACAGCCNTGATTATCGAACTCCTTGCCCCGATCCGAGTGGAAGAGGTTGACCTTGGTCAGGGCGTAAGGAATGCTTTGGATGGCTTGTTTATGCTAAGGGAAAAGCAACTCAAATGCCAAGATATTGCAAGCATTTCTCAACTTTCAACTCAGAGTATGATTACTATTACTTTATGGACTACCTCTATGGTTCAGAACCATCGGAAAGACAGACTGTCTATATCAGTGAACAAGCCTTAGATAAGATTGTGTTGAGCGTAGTTCAGACAGAGATGAATCGGCTTGGTACGATGAAATACTTGTTGCCAAGATTAGAAACAAAGAGGGAGGAATGCCTTAAAGTCTATCAAAAACAAATCAAAAACCATCAAAGGGCTTTGACTAACTTGCAAGCTGAGCAAAGCGAACTTTACCAGAACTATCGCCTTGAAGCTCAGGAGCGAGAGACCTATCTTTCTCAAAAGGCTACTATTACCTCAAAGATTGAAACCCTCTCACAAGAGATAGCTCATTATGAGGCTTTGATGAGGCAAATTGAGGAGAAATATAGCCAGCAAGTGAACTGGGTTAAACATCTAGCTAAAGGTCAAAAGCAAACAGTTTTAACGGCAGAACTGCTTAATGAAGTGATAGAACGGATAGATGTTGAAGTGGACAAGTCTGTGACAGTAACTTTTACCTGTCAGATTGGAGGTGATGAACGTGACTAAAATTGCTCTGTATCTCCGTTTGTCAGTAGATGAGGCTGAAACAGATGAAAGTAACTCAATCACGAATCAACGGTACTTGTTAAACCATTACCTTGACCAAACACCTGAGTTTAAGAATTGGGAGCGCTTGGAATTTGTGGACGATGGTTTTTCAGGAACAAGCCTGAATCGTCCGTCTTTTCAACGGTTAATGGCTGCTGTGAAGGTGGGAACTATCCGACATATCATTGTTAAAGACTTGTCTCGATTTATGCGTGATTATCTGGAGTTAGGGAACTATTTGGAAAACATCTTTCCTTTTCTTGGGATTCGCTTCATCGCTCTCAATGACCACTATGACAGTTTGACGTCTGAACAGAATGGACTAGATATTGATGTGCCTTTTCGGAATTTACTCAATGATTTCTATGCCAAAGATGTCTCGGAAAAGGTCAAGAGTGCGATGAACAGCATGAAACGCTCGGGCAAAAACATGAGCTGGTTGCCCCCATTTGGTTATCTCAAGGATCCAGAGGACCGTTTCAAGATTATTATTGACGAGACAGTTGCACCAATTGTTCGACGGATTTTCGCCTTGTACCTTGATGGTAATAGTTACCAAACAATTGCTCGACTCCTGAATGAAGAACAAGTCATTACTCCAGCAGAACGAAAGATGCAAATCAGTCAGGCACGTTACGCAAAGTCACTCCGTTTAACAACTGAGCAAAAACGAAATGTTTGGAGTAGCACTACCGTTGGTCAAATTTTAAAGAATGAAGCCTATAAGGGAACTTATCTGTTTAATACTCGGACGTATGTAAGGGGGAAGCATGTTTTCAGACCAAAATCAGAGTGGGAGCGGATTGAGAACAATCACGAAGCGATTATTTCATCAGAACTATTTGAACAAGTTGTCCAATTAAAAGGATCAAAAGCCACTAAAAGAAAACAGCATCAGATACCTAAAACCTCATCAAAAGGTATCTAAGACCGTTGTTCTTCGTGAAATTGAACGATTGAAGACAGAAAAACTTGCCTGCTTTCAGGACTATAAGGATAGCTTGTTGACCAGAGAAGATTATATGGCCAAGAAAAAGGAAGTGGATAAATCTGTTCAGGCTTTGGAAGAACAGATGAAAGAAGCGAACTGTGTTCAGTTACCAACTGACAAGAGGTTAAGCAAAGAAATTGTAGTTGCACACGTTGACAAAGTTGTGGTTGATTGTCTTGGCTTTTTTACAGTCATCTACAAATAGCTGAGGAGGAGACTTGTATCCTAGCAAGTCTCTTTCTTGATGGAATAGTTTGTGGTATAATGAGTGTGTAATCTAGCAAATAAATAGTGTCAGTTACTTGACATAAGAGGGGAAAAATCGAGCCTAATGAGCCTTTTGTTTCGTCCGCTATCCGTGAAGTCTTTGAAGAAACGGGATTGACGGTTTCGGATTTGCAACTTTGTGGGATCAAGCAGTTTACCCATAGCGAGGAGTTGTATCGCTATATTGTCTTTCTTTACAGGACCAGTACCTTTTCAGGCGACTTGTGCTCGTCTGATGAGGGAGAGGTTTTCTGGATGGAACGATCAAAGCTTGTGGCGGCTGATTTAGCGGCTGGTTTTGCAGAGATGCTGCCGATTTTTGAAGACGAGAAGCTGTCTGAACTTTACTTTTACCACGATCAGGATGATTGGCACTACCGCCACCTTTAAAGGAGAAAGATGCGATGACACGATATAATTTCACCAGCTTACCAGACCGTCTCGCCACCAATGCGATTAAGTGGCAAAAGACGCGTGAGGACAAGGACTTATTGCCGTTGTGGATTGCTGACATGGACTTTCAGGTTTTTCCTGAGATGACTGCAGCCCTGACCCAGTTTGCCAAGCGCTCGGTCTTTGGTTACGATGCGCCAGCTGATAGCCTCTTTGAAGCGATTATAGACTGGGAGCAAAACCAGCATGGGGTTGAGGTGGCACGCGAGGACATCGTTCTCATTGAGGGGGCTGTACCAGCCATTTCAACGGTGGTTCAAGCCTTTACGGAGGAAGGAGACGCTGTCCTGATCAACACTCCTGTTTACCCCCCTTTTGCTCGCTCGGTCAAGCTCAATAAACGCACACTTGTGACTAACTCGCTGGTCGTTGAGGACGGTCGTTTTGCCATTGATTTCGATCAGCTGGAGCGTGACATTGTCGACAATAGCGTGAAGCTCTATATTTTCTGTAATCCTCATAACCCTGGTGGGCGAGTTTGGGACATGGCAGAGCTGAAACGTTTGGGGGAGATTTGCCGTCAGCATGGGGTCATCATGGTGTCTGATGAAATTCATCAAGACCTGACCCTTTGGGGCAAGAGACATCAGTCTTTTTATACAGTGGACCGCAGTTTTGCTGAGTTTGCTATTATTTTGGCTTCAGCAACTAAGACCTTTAATATCGCAGGAACAAAGAATAGTTTTGTCCTGGTTAAGAATCCTGACTTGAGGAAAGCATTTACTGACCGTCAGCTGGCCAACAACCAACATGAGATTTCAAACCTCGGTTTTGTGGCTACGGAGGTGGCGTTGAGGGAAGGGCTACCGTGGTTGACAGAGCTAAAAGTGGTGTTGGAAGACAATATCAGCGACCTGCTCGGCTATTTTGCCAAAGAACTCCCAGACCTTAGGGTTATGAGACCAGAGGCGACTTACCTGCTTTGGCTGGATTTTTCTGCTTATGGGCTCAAGCACAGTGAGGTTGCGAGACGTTTGGAGGAAGAGGCCAATGTGCAACTCAATGACGGGCTGACCTTTGGTCGCGAGGGCAAGTGCTGTTTCCGTCTCAATGCCGCTGCACCTAAAGCTCTTATTATGGAAGCTGCTGCGCGGATCGCAGGAGCATTTAACAATGAAAGGACATGATGAACATGACACGTTTAGAACGGTTTTTAGAGAAATTGAGGGCTGAAGAGCTTGATGGCTTTTTGGTGACGGGTGAGAAAAATATTTATTACCTGACAGGATTTTGGGGCTCAGCTGGGACGGTTTTTATCAGCCAGCAACGCCGTATTTTTGTCACTGATAGCCGCTATATCCTCATCGCTAAGCAGGTGATTGCTGACTTTGAAGTGGTGGATAGCCGCGATGCGCTGGGTGAGATTGCTCGGCTCATTGCCGATGAGCAACTGGCTACTATCGGTTTTGACAATCAGGTATCTTATGCTTATTATCAGGCACTGGCTAACCGCTTTGAGGGTTACGAGCTCAAGCCTGTTTATGGGTTTGTGGAAGAGCTGCGCCAGATTAAAGACGCTTCTGAGCTTGCCATCATTCGTCAGGCCTGCCAGATTTCTGACCAAGCTTTCTTGGATGCGCTGGACTTTATCAAACCTGGCAAGACCGAGCGTGAGGTAGCTAACTTCCTCGACTTTCGCATGCGTGAGCTAGGGACAACTGGCGTGTCCTTTGAGACCATCGTTGCTTCAGGATACCGCTCTGCCATGCCTCATGGGGTCGCTAGCGACAAGGTTATCACTCAGCATGAGAGCCTGACGCTGGATTTTGGTTGTGTTTTTGAACATTATGTGAGTGACATGACGCGGACCATTCACATCGGGCAGACGACTGACGAGGAGCGTGCCATTTATGAGGTTGCCCTGCAGGCTAATGCTGCGCTGATTGAGCGAGCACAGGCTGGGCTCAGTTTCGCAGACTATGACGGGGTGCCGAGAGGCATCATTGCTGACGCTGGCTATGGGGAGCGTTTTACCCACGGTATCGGTCATGGCATGGGACTGGATGTGCACGAGGAGCCGTTTTTTGGACGTGGTGCTGGTCACTTGCAGGCTGGTATGGTGGTAACTGACGAACCTGGGATTTACCTCGATGGGCGCTACGGTGTCCGTATCGAAGATGACCTCTATATCACCGAAACAGGCTGCGAAGTCCTAACCAAGGCGCCTAAGGAATTGATTGTGCTGTAAGCATAGGAGAAAAGAGATGAGCAATCGCCTATCCTGGGAAGATTATTTCATGGCAAATGCCGAACTGATTTCCAAGCGGTCAACCTGTGACCGTGCCTTTGTTGGTGCAGTTCTGGTCAAGGATAACCGCATCATTGCCACGGGCTACAACGGCGGGGTATCAGCAACTGACAATTGCGATGATACAGGGCATTATATGGAAGATGGGCACTGTATTCGCACTGTCCATGCGGAGATGAATGCGCTCATTCAGTGCGCCAAGGAGGGGATTTCGACCAATGGGACGGAGCTTTACGTGACCCATTTCCCTTGTATCAACTGCACCAAGGCTCTCTTGCAAGCAGGCATCAGTAAAATTACCTACAAAACAGCTTATCGGCCTCATCCCTTTGCCATTGCCCTCATGGACAAGAAAGGCGTTACCTGTGTCCAACACGATGTACCGACTTTGACCTTGGGGGAGGAGAGCTAAGTGAAAGCATTGATTTTGAGTTTTAGTCCAGCTGTTTTTCCTAGCCTTTTAACGGGTCAAAAACAGTTTGAGTATCGGAAACGCCTGCCAAAAGGGGACTTGCGTGCCTATCTTTATCTATCTAGCCCAGTAAAAGCCATTGTTGGCTACTTAGATTTGGAGGAACGGTTGGAAATTTCTGACTTGCTGGCTAGTGATCTTGCTGAGCCTATTAAAGCTCGGTTGTTTCGGTTTACAGAGACCTATGCTTCTCCCATTAAGAGTTTGGGCTTATTTGATGAACCTGTACCCTTGGAGACCATTCGGGAACTGGGTGGGCAACCACCCCAGAGTTTTGTTTATGCTCAGACCTATTCCTTGCTGACAGAGGCATTATGTGGACAATCAGCCAGTGTCTATCCTATCAACCCAAACCAAGCATTGGATGGCTTAGGCTGGTTCAGTCAGGAGATACTCAATCAGCATCCGAGGGTCATCCCTCTGCCTGCTTCCTTGCTCTGCCATTTCCCAAAAGAAAAGATTTGAGTAAATAGCCCATTTGTGGTAAAATGAAGTGATAGTATGAATTTTAGAGGTGAATACACATGATTGAAGCAAGTAAATTACGTGCGGGCATGACCTTTGTTGCCGCTGATGGCAAGTTGATTAGAGTGTTAGAAGCTAGCCACCATAAGCCAGGTAAAGGCAACACCATTATGCGGATGAAATTGCGCGATGTGCGTTCAGGGTCAACGTTTGATACGACTTACCGTCCAGATGAAAAGTTTGAGCAAGCCATCATCGAGTCTGTGCCAGCCCAGTACCTCTACCAGATGGATGGAACAGCTTTCTTCATGAACCTAGAGACTTATGACCAGTACGAAATCCCAGTGGCCAATGTCGAAGAAGAGCTTAAATACATCCTTGAAAATGCTGAAGTGAAAATCCAATTCTTTGGAACAGAAGTGATTGGTGTTACTGTTCCAACAACGGTTGAATTGACGGTTGTTGACACACAGCCATCTATCAAAGGCGCAACCGTGACAGGTTCAGGTAAACCAGCGACTCTTGAGACAGGTCTGGTGGTTAACGTCCCAGACTTTATCGAAATCGGTCAGAAATTGATCATTAACACAGCTGAGGGTACTTATATTTCTCGTGCCTAGGGCAATGAGTAGAGCATAGCTTGGCAGTATTGCCAAGACAGAAAGGACGAAAAGATGACACAAGTAGCAGTTGGTGATATTGTTATCGCTCCTCGTGTATTGGAGGTCATTACAGGTATTGCAACAACCAAAGTTGAGGGGGTTCACTCACTCCACAACAAAAAAGTGGCGGATACCTTTAGTAAAACTAGCCTTGGTCGCGGTGTCTATATCGATGGTTTAGAAGATGGTAGCTTGGCAGTTGATCTTTATGTTTATCTCGAGTATGGGGTCAATGTTCCAGCCGTTTCGATTGCTATCCAAAAAGCTGTAAAGGCTACGATTCATGACATGGCAGAGTTGGATGTTTCTGCCGTTAACGTACATGTCGTGGGGATTGTGGCGGATAAGACACCTAAACCAGATCTCAAATCCCTCTTTGACGAGGATTTTCTGGATGACTAAGGCAATAACAGACAGCAGACGTGACTTACGGGAGCGCGCCTTTCAGGCGCTTCTCAGTTTAGAATTTGGTGGAGATGTGGTGACGGCTAGCCAGTTCGCCTATACGCATGATAAGGATTTTGCAGAAGATGATGTGGTGAACGTGCCAGTCTTTTTGCTCAGTTTGGTTCAAGGTGTGACTACCCATAGGATCGAACTAGATGCACAAATTGAAACCAAGCTCAAGACAAAGTGGAGCTTGGAGCGTTTAACTTTAGTTGATAAAACGCTTCTTCGCTTGGGGTTATACGAGATGATTTATTTTGATGAAACCCCCGATCGCGTCGCTCTTAACGAGATTATCGAGATTGCCAAGACCTATTCTGATACGACTTCAAGCAAATTTGTCAATGGGCTGTTGAGACAGTTTATCACTGAATAAGGTAACAAGAGTTGGGCTTCCCAGCTCTTTTGGTATAATGGAACAACACATCACTGAAACCTTGCAAGGGAGTTCTAACAGCTTTGTAGCTGTTCCCCTCCTGTGACTGATAGGAGATGTTCTGTTGTTATCAATCGGAGAATAGTTGATCTGTTCTTCGGCTAACAAGGAGGTTTTATGTCACTGTCCAATCGTTTTAATAAAAATTTAGACCGGATTGAGGTTTCTCTCATTCGGCAATTTGACCAATCTATTTCGAGCATTCCTGGGATTGTTCGTCTAACCTTGGGGGAACCGGACTTTACCACGCCCGACCATATCAAGGAAGCAGCCAAGGCTGCCATCGATGCTAATAAGAGCCATTACACAGGTATGGCAGGCTTGTTAGAGCTACGTCAGGCAGCGGCTGACTTTGTGCGTGACAAGTACCAGCTCAGCTATGCCCCTGACAAGGAAGTTCTCGTGACCATCGGGGCAACAGAGGCTTTGTCAGCGACCTTGACAGCCATCTTAGAGGCGGGAGATACCGTGCTTTTGCCAGCACCTGCTTACCCTGGCTATGAACCAATTGTCAACCTCATGGGCGCGGATGTTGTTGAGATTGATACCAGGGCCAACGGCTTTGTCCTGACGCCTGACATGCTGGAGGCGGCTATCCTTGAGCAGGGGGATAAGCTCAAGGCGGTTATCCTTAATTACCCAACGAATCCGACAGGGGTAACGTATTCGCGAGAAGAGATTAAGGCTCTGGCGGATGTGTTGCGCAAGTACGAGATTTTTGTCATCAGTGACGAGGTCTATTCAGAGCTGACCTATACTGATGAGCCCCATGTATCTATCGGAGAATACCTCCGCGACCAAACTGTGGTTATAAATGGCTTGTCTAAATCCCATGCCATGACTGGCTGGCGACTGGGCTTGATTTTTGCGCCTGAAGCGATTGCCAAGCAGCTGATTAAGAGCCACCAGTACTTGGTGACAGCTGCCAACACGGCAACCCAGTACGCAGCTATTGCGGCTCTGACGGTAGGCAAAGACGATGCTCTGCCGATGAAGGCGGAGTACATCAAGCGTCGTGATTACATTATCGAGCAGATGACCGCTATGAATTTTGAGATTATCCGTCCAAATGGCGCCTTTTATATCTTCGCTAAAATTCCCGTCAAAGAAGGACAAGATTCTTTCACGTTTTTGCAAGAGTTTGCCCAGCAAAAGGCTGTTGCCTTGATTCCGGGTGTGGCTTTTGGTCAGTACGGTGAAGGCTACCTGCGGATTTCCTATGCGGCTTCTATGGAGACTATTCAGGTAGCTATGGAGCGGCTCAAAGAATTTATGGTCCAGTATGGAGCTTAGGGAGAGCAGGGGGCTAATCCTCTACAATCGTAACTATCGTGAAGATGACAAATTGGTCAAGATATTTACCGAGCAGCTGGGCAAACGGATGTTCTTCGTCCGTCATGCGAGCCAGTCGAAACTTGCCTCGGTTATTCAGCCGTTGACTGTGGCAGATTTTATCCTAAAAATCAATGAAACAGGGCTCTCCTATATCGAGGACTATCGTTCGGTTCAGACCTTTAAGCGGATTAACGATGATATTTTTCTACTGGCTCACGCGACTTATATCGTGGCGCTGGCA
Organism: Streptococcus sp. E24BD; assembly: GCF_041807825.1. Lineage (NCBI taxonomy): Bacteria > Bacillati > Bacillota > Bacilli > Lactobacillales > Streptococcaceae > Streptococcus > Streptococcus sp. E24BD. The sequence goes on from NZ_JBGTZB010000012.1 coordinate 25,788, forward strand.
GATGCGGCAATTGTGGACAATGTCTATGATAGTCAGCTTTTTGCCTTTACTTGCAAGACCTTAGAGCTGATGGAAGAGGGGATGGATCATGAGGTGCTGACCAATATCTTTGAAATCCAGCTTTTAGATCGACTGGGTGTTCAGCTCAACTTCAACGAGTGTATCTTCTGTCACCGAGTGGGTCAGGCCTTTGATTTTTCCTTCAAGTATTCAGGTCTTGTTTGCCCTGCTCATTACCATGAGGATGACCGGCGTAGCCATCTCGATCCCAATGTGCCTTATCTGCTCAATCGGTTTCAGGCCATTTCCTTTGACGACTTACAAAAAATCTCCCTAAGTCCTGAGATGAAAGCTAAACTGCGGCTGTTTATCGATCAACTCTATGAGGATTATGTCGGCATCAAGCTCAAGAGTAAAACATTTATCGATGATCTTCAGAAGTGGGGAGATGTGATGAAAAACCGAAACGGCTGATTTTTCAGCTGTTTTTTGCTATAATTGAGAAAAACGTGAAAGGAAATGACTGATGACAAAACACATCATTGCAATTGATGCCATGGGAGGGGACCATGCTCCTCAAGCTGTGGTAGAGGGAGTTAATCGTGCTCTGGCAGAGTTCTCCGACCTATCTGTCGTGCTATATGGTAAGGAGGATGCCATCAAGCAGTACCTTACAGCGACAGAGCGCGTGAGCATTGTCCACACGGATGAAAAAATCGACTCAAGCGATGAGCCGACGATAGCTCTTCGTCAGAAAAAGCAGGCTTCTGTGGTTTTAGCGGCTAAGAGTGTCAAGGCTGGGGAAGCTCATGCTGTCATCTCAGCAGGGAATACAGGCGCCTTGCTTGCTACTGGACAGCTGATTGTCAAGCGCATCAAGGGCATTGCCCGTCCAGGTCTCATGTCCACCCTGCCAACCATGGATGGCAAAGGCTTTGACATGATGGACTTGGGAGCAACCGCAGAAAGTAAACCTGAGCACCTGCACCAGTATGCGGTTCTAGGAACGTTCTACGCCCAAAAGGTGCGTGGCATCGCACGACCTCGTGTCGGTCTGCTCAATAACGGAACGGAATCGACCAAGGGAGACCCCTTGCGCTTAGTGGCCTATGACCTGTTGAGCAAGGACCCTGCCATTCATTTTATCGGAAATATTGAAGCTAGAGACCTGCTCGAGGGTGTCTGTGATGTGGTCATTTCTGACGGCTTTACGGGCAATGCAGTGCTGAAAGCCATCGAAGGAACAGGCAAAGCCGTTGTTAGTCAGGTCAAATCGGCGGTAAAAACAGGTGGCTTGCTGGCTAAAATCGGCGGTCTTCTCCTCAAATCAAGCCTGACACAGGCTTTAGGTGCCATGGACTATAAAAAAGCTGGCGGCGCCGTCCTCTTGGGTCTGAAAGCCCCAGTTGTCAAGGCTCACGGCTCATCTGATGCCACCGCGATCTACTACACAATCAAACAGACCAGAGACATGCTGGAGAGTGGAGTTGTTGAAGCCTCTGTTCAAATGTTTTCAGAGGAGACTAATTGAAAGTTCTGATGGTATTCTCAGATCCTCACGGTAGTAGCCGTGGGGATGTTTTTTTGATAAAAGTTCGGTTTTTGGATTTAAAAAAATTATTCTCATAAAAAAATTATAAAATTCCTTGAAAAAACAAATATTTTTTGTTAACATGAATAAAAATGTTAGCGAGGTTTGGAGATGCCGACTCAACTTTTATACCAAGGGAAAGCCAAAGATATTTATGGTACAGATGATCCTGACCAAATTATCTCTGTCTACAAGGATCAAGCCACCATGCTTAATGGGGCGAGAAAAGAAGAGATAACAGGTAAAGGACGGCTTAATAATCTTATTTCTAGTCTGATTTTTGAACGTTTAAATCGAGCAGGTGTAGCGACTCATTTTATTAAACGCTTATCAGAAACCGAACAATTAAACAAGAAAGTGTCAATTATTCCTTTGGAAGTTGTGTTACGAAATCGTACCGCAGGGTCGCTTTCCAAACTATTTGGATTGAAAGAAGGGCTGGTTTTAGAGACACCGATTATCGAGTTTTACTACAAAAACGATGATTTGGATGATCCCTTTATCAATGATGAGCATGTGACCTTTTTGGGCTTAGCGACCAGTGATGAGGTGGCTTATCTCAAGTCGGAGACCCGTCGCATCAATGAATTGTTGAAGGACTGGTTTGCTGAGATTGGGCTGACCTTGGTGGATTTTAAGCTGGAATTTGGCAAGGATAAGGATGGCAAGATCCTCTTGGCAGATGAGTTTTCGCCAGATAACTGCAGGCTCTGGGATGCGAAAGGGAATCATCTGGACAAGGATGTCTTCCGGAGAAATTTGGGGTCTTTGACGGAAGTGTATGCCAGGGTATTGGAAAGATTGCAGGCAGTAGCTGAAAAGGAGGGATAGATGGACAAGCGGATTTTTGTGGAGAAAAAGAGTGCTTTCGGAGTTAAGGCGACCAGCTTACTAGGGACCTTGCAACGGCAATTGGGGCTTGAGACTCTAACGAGCTTGAGATTGTTACAGGTTTATGATGTCTTTGGTTTGGCTGATGAACTGATGACATTAGCAGAGCAACAGATTTTTTCAGAACCTGTGACAGATAAGCTCTTAACTAGTGATGACCTCCATTTATCAGCTTATCGCAGTGTGGCAATCGAAGCTTTACCAGGGCAATTTGACCAACGGGCGGCGTCTGCTCAGGAAGCCTTGCAGCTTCTGGGAGCGGATCAACAGGTGAGGGTCAAATCTGCTCAACTCTACCTCTTTAACCCGGATCTATCAGATGCTGATTTGGCATCGGTGACCAGCTATCTGCTCAATCCGATTGACTCACGAATCAAGAATTTGACGGTAGGTTTGATAACCGAAGAGGAGGCTGTTGTTCAGGATCGGATTCCCTATCTGACTTTTTTTGAGACAGCGAGAGAGGCAGATTTTGCAAATTATAAGGCAGAGGCTGGGCTTGCCATGGAAGTGGCGGATTTGCTCTTTATTCAAGACTATTTCAAGTCCATCGGTCGGGTACCGACAGAGACAGAGCTCAAGGTGCTGGATACCTACTGGTCTGATCACTGTCGTCATACCACCTTTGAAACGGAGTTAGTGGGTATTGATTTTTCCGCGTCAGCTTTTTCTAAAAATCTCCAAGAGACCTATGACAAGTATCTGGCGATGAGGGCGGAACTAGGGCGTGAGGATAAGCCTATCACCCTGATGGACATGGCGACGATTTTTGGGCGCTATGAAAGAGCCAATGGGCGCTTGGATGACCTTGAGGTTTCGGACGAAATCAATGCTTGCTCGGTAGAAATTGACGTTGAGATTAACGGTATCAAAGAACCGTGGCTTCTCATGTTTAAGAATGAGACCCATAACCACCCAACAGAAATCGAGCCTTTTGGTGGAGCTGCGACCTGTATCGGTGGTGCGATTCGAGACCCCTTATCAGGTCGTTCCTATGTCTATCAAGCGATGCGGCTTTCGGGCGCTGGAGACATTACAGCACCTCTTTCAGCCACTCGAGCAGGCAAGTTGCCCCAGCAGGTCATCTCAAAAACCGCTGCACAAGGCTATTCCTCTTATGGTAACCAAATTGGTCTTGCAACAACTTATGTCAAGGAATATTTCCACCCAGGCTTTGTTGCCAAACGGATGGAGCTGGGTGCGGTCGTCGGTGCTGCTCCTAAGGAAAATGTGGTGCGTGAGAAACCAGAAGCAGGTGATGTCGTGATTCTTCTTGGTGGCAAGACTGGTCGTGATGGCATCGGCGGAGCAACAGGGTCGTCTAAGGTACAGACCGTGGCATCTATTGAGGCGGCTGGTGCGGAAGTCCAAAAAGGGAATGCCATCGAAGAACGCAAAATCCAGCGCCTTTTCCGCAATGAGAATGTTACCCGTCTGATTAAGAAGTCCAATGATTTTGGTGCTGGTGGGGTCTGTGTCGCTATCGGTGAGTTGGCAGATGGGGTGAGCATTGACCTCGATAAGGTGCCGCTCAAGTATGCGGGCCTAAATGGCACTGAAATTGCCATCTCAGAAAGTCAGGAGCGGATGGCAGTAGTGGTTCGTCCGACTGATGCGGATACCTTTATTTCAGCCTGTGCGATGGAGAATATCCATGCGGTTGCTGTTGCGACCGTGACAGAAAAACCACATCTAGTCATGACTTGGAATGGTCAAACCATTGTGGATATTGAGCGACGTTTTTTGGATACTAACGGGGTGCATGCTCAGGTCAGCACCAAAGTTGTTGATTGTCAGGTCGAGCAACCTTACCAGAGAACGACAGATTTAGCTAGTCTTGAGCAGGATTTGCAGGCAGTCTTGTCTGACCTCAACCATGCTAGTCAAAAAGGTTTGCAGACCTTGTTTGACAGTTCGGTCGGACGTTCAACGGTCTTGCATCCACTTGGTGGACATCACCAGCTGACTCCAGCTGAAAGCTCAGTGCAAAAACTCCCTGTTCAAAAGGGAGTGACGACGACAGCATCTGTCATGGCTGCTGGTTACAATCCTTATTTGGCGTCATGGTCTCCTTATCATGGTGCGGTTTACGCGATTATCGAAGCGACTGCTCGTTTGGCAGCGACTGGTGCTAATTGGAGTAAAGCTCGCTTCTCTTATCAGGAATATTTTGAGCGGATGGATCGGATCCCTGAACGATTTGGGCACCCTGTAGCAGCTCTGCTGGGGGCGATTGAGGCTCAGAGCCAGCTAGGTTTGCCAGCTATTGGAGGCAAAGATTCTATGTCTGGCACCTTTGAAGACCTGACAGTACCGCCAACTTTGGTAGCTTTTGGGGTGACAACAGCGGATAGTCGCCGTGTCTATTCGCCAGAGTTTAAGGAGGCAGGTCAGTACATTTACTATCTGCCAGGAGTGAGCTTGTCTGCCGAGGTCGACTTTGAGCAGGTTCGGCGTCATCTGACAACCTTGTCTGCTTTGCAAGAGCAATATCAACTCACTGCGATTTCCGCGGTTAAGTATGGTGGTTTGCTGGAGAGCTTAGCCCTCATGATGTTTGGTAATGGCATCGGTGCACAGGTCGACTTGACAGATTTGTCAACCAGCTTGACAGGTCAACTGGGTGGCTTCGTCTTCACTTCTGCGACAGAAATTGCTGGTTTGGAGCCAATCGGTCAGACGCTTGCTGATTTTACCCTCATGGTCAATGGCAGAGCAGTATCTGGTGACAAGCTCTTGGCAGCCTATGAAGGGACTTTAGAAGATGTCTATCCAACAAGATTTACCCAGTCCGATGTGCTGGAAGATGTCCCAACAGTTGCTCTGCCATTTGTCAAAAGAGCGGAAAAACAAGTGGAGAAACCACTGGTTTACATCCCAGTTTTCCCAGGAACCAACTCGGAATACGACTCGGCTAAGGCCTTTGAGCAGGCAGGATCTGAGGTACGGCTAGTGCCTTTTGTGACCTTGGATGATCAGGCAGTTGCCCAGTCGGTTGACACCATGGTGGGTAATCTTGACAAGGCCCATATCCTATTTTTCGCAGGGGGGTTCTCGGCAGCGGATGAGCCAGACGGTTCTGCCAAGTTTATTGTGGCTATATTGCGACAAGAACGTGTACGAGCTGCCATTGACCGCTTTATTGAGCGAGGAGGGATCATCATCGGTATCTGCAACGGTTTCCAAGCCCTTGTCAAATCAGGTCTCTTGCCTTACGGCAATTTTGAGGACTTGAGCGAGACCAGTCCAACGTTGTTCTACAATGATGCTAACCAGCATGTGGCCAAGATGGTGCGGACACGCATTGCCAATACCAATTCGCCGTGGTTGGCAGGTGTATCTGTTGGAGATGTTCATACGATACCTGTTTCTCATGGGGAGGGCAAATTTGTCGTCACCGCTGAAGAATTTGAACGATTGAGAGATAAGGGACAGATTTTTAGTCAGTATGTTGATGATAAGGGCAATTCTAGCATGGATAGTCGCTATAATCCCAACGGATCTTATTATGCTATCGAGGGTATTACCAGCGAAAACGGGCAGATTATCGGTAAGATGGCGCATTCTGAGAGGACAGAAGATGGTCTTTTCCAGAACGTGCCAGGCAAAAAGGACCAGAAACTGTTTGAGAGTGCTGTGAAGTATTTTACAGGAAAGTAGCAAACAACAGTGAGCTTGCATGAAATAAAAAGGAAAAATCATGGTTTACGAAGTCAAATCTCTCAATGAAGAATGTGGTGTCTTTGGCATTTGGGGACATCCTCAAGCGGCTCAAGTGACTTATTACGGCCTCCATAGCCTCCAACACCGTGGTCAAGAAGGGGCAGGTATTCTGGCTAATGACAGGGGAAAATTCAAACGCCATCACGGTCTAGGTCTCTTGGCAGAGGTCTTTAAGCAGCAGGAGAATCTGGACAAACTGATCGGTCAAGCCGCGATTGGTCACTTGCGCTATGCGACGTCTGGTGCTAGCTCTATCAATAATATCCAACCCTTTCATTTCCGATTTTCAGATATGAAAGCCGGTCTGGCTCACAATGGCAATCTGACCAATGCTGTTTCTCTGAGAAAAGAGTTGGAACATTATGGTGCGATTTTTGCCAGTACATCAGATACGGAGATTCTCATGCACCTGATTCGCCGTAGCCAGCAACAAAACCTGATGGACAAAATCAAGGAAGCCCTTAATACAGTCAAGGGTGGCTTTGCTTACTTGCTCCTCTTAGAAGACAAACTGCTGGCTGCTCTTGATCCCAATGGTTTTCGCCCCCTGTCTGTCGGTCAGATGACGAACGGGGCTTGGGTGGTGTCTTCGGAAACCTGTGCTTTTGAGGTCGTCGGTGCCAAGTGGGTACGAGACATGCAGCCTGGGGAAATCGTGGTGTTTGATGATGAGGGGATGCACATTGATACCTACACGACAGAGCGTCAGCTGGCGATTTGCTCTATGGAGTATGTCTACTTTGCTCGCCCTGATAGTGTGATTCACGGGGTCAATGTCCACACGGCTCGCAAAAACATGGGGCGTCAGCTGGCGAGGGAATTCTCCCATCAAGCGGATATTGTAGTTGGTGTGCCGAACTCATCTCTCAGCGCAGCCATGGGCTTTGCTGAAGAATCAGGTATGCCAAACGAAATGGGACTCATCAAAAACCAGTACGTCCAGCGAACTTTTATCCAGCCAACTCAGGAGCTACGAGAGCAGGGTGTGCGGATGAAGCTGTCTGCTGTGTCTAGCGTGGTCAAGGGCAAGAGAGTGGTCATGGTGGACGACTCTATTGTGCGAGGGACGACCAGTCGAAGGATTGTGAGCCTGCTCAAGGAAGCAGGAGCGGCCGAGGTGCATGTGGCAATCGCTAGTCCAGAGCTCAAGTATCCTTGTTTTTATGGCATTGACATTCAAAGTCGTAGGGAGCTCATTTCTGCTAATCACACAGTTGAGGAAGTCTGTGAAATTATCGGTGCGGATACCTTGACTTATCTGTCTCTGGACGGGCTGATAGCCTCTATTGGGATTGACACCCAAGCTCCCAATGGCGGGCTCTGTGTCGCTTACTTTGATGGGGACTATCCGACACCGCTCTACGATTACGATGAAGAGTACAAGCGTAGCTTAGCTGAAAAAACTAGTTTTTATATTGAGAATGTGACATGAGTTTATGAAATTGATTAAGAAAAAAGAAGTTGAGCAGTTTAGAATTTTTATCTTAGAATTAAATACATTTCATGAAGATCGCTTTAAAATGGACTATTCATCTGCAATATCTCCTGAACTTGCTGGCATTCTTGGCGGAGTTGGTACAGGTGCACTAGGAGTTGCATCTATCTTTTCTTGGCTTTCAGGTATGTCAGGAGCTCAGATGATGTCCGCATTAGCAAGTTTTGGTTTTGGAGGTGCTGTCGGCGGTATAGTGAGTTTAGTTGCTGCTGTAGCAACACCAGTTGTATTAGTTTCAGGTGGATTTTATACTGTCGCAAATCAACGAAAATTGAAGAAAGAGTTAATTCAATTGTCAAGAGTTGCGAATAAGATGAAAATAGAATTGGCATCTGATGATAGACCCAAAGTTAAAGAGTTGTTAAAAACCATTGATTTAATGATGGTTGATTTTATTAACCATTACGGCATATTAAAAACAAGTTGATAATTGTGCTATTTTCCCAAAAGAAAGGAAATCCTATGTCTAACAAAAATGCCTACGCCCAGTCAGGTGTGGATGTAGAAGCTGGCTACGAGGTCGTTGAGCGGATTAAGAAGCATGTGGCGCGTACGGAACGAGCGGGTGTCATGGGAGCCCTCGGTGGCTTTGGTGGTATGTTTGATCTCAGCCAGCTGGACGTCAAAGAACCGGTGCTTGTGTCTGGTACGGATGGGGTTGGCACCAAACTTATGCTCGCCATCCAGTACGACAAGCACGATACTATCGGTCAGGACTGTGTCGCCATGTGTGTTAACGACATCATCGCAGCAGGTGCTGAGCCGCTTTACTTTCTTGATTACATCGCGACTGGAAAGAATGTGCCTGAAAAGCTAGAGCAAGTTGTGGCTGGTGTGGCTGAAGGTTGTGTGCAGGCAGGTTGTGCCCTCATTGGTGGCGAGACCGCTGAAATGCCTGGCATGTATGGTGAGGACGATTACGACTTGGCTGGCTTTGCTGTGGGGATTGCTGAGAAGTCACAAATCCTTGACGGTTCAAAAGTTCAGGCAGGTGATGTCCTCTTGGGACTGGCTTCAAGCGGTGTCCATTCCAATGGCTATTCACTAGTGCGCAAGGTCTTTGCGGACTATACAGGTGAAGAAGTCCTGCCAGAATTGGAAGGCAAAACACTCAAGGATGTTCTCCTTGAGCCAACTCGTATCTATGTCAAGGAGGTGTTTCCTCTTATCAAAGCAGGACTAGTCAACGGCATTGCCCACATCACAGGAGGCGGCTTTATCGAAAATGTGCCTCGCATGTTTGCTGACAACTTGGCAGCAGAGATTGATGAGGTTGCTATCCCAGTTCTACCGATTTTCAAGGCGCTTGAAAAATATGGGGACATCAAACACGAGGAAATGTTTGAAATCTTTAATATGGGGATTGGCCTGGTTTTGGCAGTTTCCCCAGAAAAGGTTGCGACAGTCAGAGAACTGGTTGACGAAGAGGTCTATGACATCGGCAGGATTATCGAAAAAACGGATAAGAGCGTGGTGATTGCCTCATGACCAAGAAGATTGCCGTGTTTGCCTCTGGCAACGGCTCCAACTTTCAGGTCATTGCTGAGGAGTTTCCAGTTGCGTTCCTATTCTCAGATAAACGGGGAGCCTATGTGTTGGAACGTGCTCAAAATTTGGGTGTGACCAGCTATACCTTTGAACTCACAGAATTTGAAAACAAGGTTGCTTACGAAGAAGCTATTGTGGATCTGTTGGACCAGCACCAGATTGATTTGGTTGTTCTGGCTGGCTATATGAAAATTGTTGGCGAGACCTTGCTTTCTACCTATGAAGGTCGCATCATCAATATTCACCCAGCTTACTTGCCAGAATTTCCTGGTGCTCACGGCATTGAGGACGCTTGGCATGCTGGTGTTGTTCAATCTGGCGTAACCGTCCACTGGGTGGATAGTGGCGTTGACACAGGTCAAATCATCAAGCAAGTCCGCATCCAACGCTTGCCAGAAGACACTTTAGAAACATTTGAAGCACGGATACACGAGGCGGAGTATGCTTTGTATCCGGAGGTGGTTAAAGAGTTGGTTTAATATTTTATTAATTTTTAGAATAGAGGTGATTTATGGCAAATAATCTTGTGACTGATGAAGAAGTAAAAAAAGCTCTCAAATATAGATAGTTTTAGAAATTTATCTAAGGATAAAGTAATGGAATTTGTATCTTTGATACCTAGTATGGATAAAGAACTTGCTATAAAAATAGTAGAGCAATTTCCTGATTATGCCGCATATTCTCAAGGTATTGTAGCACAGCTATATAAGCTGTGTAATAATGTGATGGACAAAAATGATAAAACTTTATCAGGAACAATTACTGCTTATCAGAAAATATTAGATGAATTATCTATTCTCCTTCAAAAAGAGTTCATCTCCATTGATGAAAGAAAATATATTACGGAGAAAATGATTGATATAGCCGATAAAATTGCAGCTAAGGACACTGAAAATAAGGAATTTCTAGAAAAAATGATTCAATATGGTGGTTATTTTGCCTTTGGTGCATTGGTGCTTGGAGCAACTATACTCGGCGTTAATATAAAAGGGAAGGATATCCCGAAGTTAAAGTAATTTTTAAAATTTAAGGAGACCCCATGACTAAACGTGCTTTAATTAGCGTATCAGACAAAGCAGGCATTATCGAGTTTGCCCAAGCATTGACAGCCCAAGGTTGGGAGATTATCTCAACTGGCGGGACGAAAACAGCCCTTGATAATGCAGGGGTAGCAACTATTGCCATCGACGATGTGACAGGCTTCCCTGAAATGATGGACGGTCGTGTCAAAACTCTCCATCCAAAAATCCACGGTGGGCTCCTCGCTCGTCGTGATTTGGACAGCCATTTGGAGGCAGCCAACCAGCATGAGATTGGTCTGATTGACCTTGTTGTAGTTAACCTCTATCCCTTCAAGGGGACCATTCTGCGCCCAGACGTGACCTATGATTTGGCGGTGGAAAATATTGATATCGGTGGCCCATCCATGCTTCGCTCCGCAGCTAAAAATCACGCCAGCGTGACGGTTGTTGTGGATCCAGCAGACTATACGGTAGTGTTGGATGAGCTCAAGGCTGATGGCAAGACAACCTATGCGACCCGTCAACGTTTGGCAGCCAAGGTTTACCGTCACACAGCAGCCTACGATGCCTTGATTGCGGACTATTTCACAGCACAAGTTGGCGAAACCAAACCTGAAAAGCTAACCATCACTTATGACCTCAAACAGCCAATGCGCTACGGGGAAAATCCTCAACAGGCTGCAGATTTTTACCAGTCAGCGATTCCGACAGAGTATTCTATCGCGTCAGCCAAGCAACTCAACGGTAAGGAGCTTTCCTTCAATAATATCCGCGATGCCGATGCGGCTATCCGCATTATCCGTGATTTCAAGAATCAGCCGACTGTGGTTGCTCTCAAGCACATGAACCCTTGCGGTATCGGTCAAGCAGATGATATTGAGACAGCTTGGGATTACTGTTATGAGGCAGACCCAGTTTCTATCTTTGGTGGGATTGTTGTTCTCAACCGCGAAGTTGATGCGAAGACAGCGGAGAAGATGCATCCGATTTTCTTAGAAATCATCATCGCTCCTAGCTATTCGGCAGAAGCGCTAGCCATTTTCCAGAAAAAAGCCAATCTGCGCGTGCTGGAACTGCCTTTTGATGCCCAAGATGCCAGCGAAGCCGAGCCTGAATACACAGGCGTGGTCGGCGGTATGCTGGTGCAAAACCAAGATGTCATCAAGGAAAATCCAGCTGATTGGCAGGTGGTGACCGAGCGTCAACCGAGCGAGCAGGAGCGTGTGGCTCTAGCCTTTGCTTGGAAGGCCATCAAGTATGTCAAGTCCAATGGGATTATCATCACCAACGACCACATGACTCTGGGTGTCGGACCTGGTCAGACCAATCGTGTGGCGTCAGTTCGCATTGCCATTGAGCAGGCTAAAGACCGTCTTGACAGTGCAGTCCTTGCTTCAGATGCCTTCTTCCCATTTGCGGACAATATCGAAGAAATTGCCGCCGCAGGCATCAAGGCCATCATCCAACCAGGTGGCTCCGTTCGTGACCAAGACTCGATTGACGCCGCCAATAAACATGGCATCGCAATGGTGTTTACGGGTATTAGACATTTTAGGCATTAAGAGAGGCACACAGCATTTGCTTGTGTGTTTTCGAACAACTTGACTATTTTTTAAAAAATGAGGAGAAATGATGAAGCTGTTGGTTATCGGTTCTGGCGGACGTGAGCATGCGATTGCTAAGAAACTTTTAGAATCGCCACAGGTGGACATGGTCTATGTTGCGCCAGGTAATGATGGCATGACCCTAGATGGGTTACAACTGATCAATCTCGGAATTTCCGAACATTATGCCCTGATTGATTTTGCCAAGAAAAATAACATCGCTTGGACCTTTGTCGGGCCTGATGATGCACTGGCGGCGGGTATTGTGGATGATTTTGAATCAGCAGGTCTCAAAGCTTTTGGGGCATCGCGTCTAGCAGCAGAGCTGGAGTGGTCCAAGGACTTTGCTAAGTCTATCATGACCAAGTACGGCATCCCAACAGCCGCCTATAGTACCTTTGCCGACTTTGAGGAGGCCAAGGCTTATATCGAAAAACAGGGCGCCCCTATCGTGGTTAAGGCAGATGGACTGGCACTGGGCAAGGGAGTGGTCGTGGCAGAGACGATTGAGCAGGCGGTCGAGGCGGCGCGTGAGATGCTTTTGGACAATAAATTTGGTGACTCCGGTGCACGTGTGGTCATTGAAGAATTCCTAGATGGCGAGGAGTTTTCCCTCTTTGCCTTTGTCAACGGCGAGGAGTTCTCCCTCATGCCAACTGCTCAAGATCATAAGCGGGCTCACGATGGAGATACAGGACCCAACACAGGTGGCATGGGGGCTTATGCACCGGTTACCCACCTGCCTCAGTCCGTCATTGAACAGTCGGTGGAGACCATCATCAAGCCCCTTCTAGCAGGTATGATGGCAGAAGGACGTCCCTATCTTGGCGTTCTTTACTGTGGTCTGATTTTGACTACCGATGGACCTAAGGTCATCGAATTCAACGCCCGCTTTGGGGATCCCGAGACCCAGATTATCCTGCCCCGGCTGACCTCGGATTTTGCCCAAAACATCAGCGACATCTTGGACAAGAAAGAGCCAACCGTCACTTGGCGTGAGGGTGGCGTAACCCTTGGCGTTGTCGTCGCTTCTAATGGCTACCCGCTTGACTATGAAAAAGGTGTTCCACTACCAGAAAAGACGAATGGCGACATTATCACCTACTATGCAGGCGCTAAGTTTGATGACAATAGCAGGGCTCTACTATCCAACGGCGGACGCGTCTATATGCTAGTCAGCACAGCTGATACCGTCCCAGCAGCGCAGGAAAAAATCTATGCTGAGCTGGCAAACCAAAACACTGAGGGGCTCTTTTATCGAACAGACATCGGAAGTAAAGCATTAAATAAGCGATAGTACTTAGCGACCACAGGTCGCTCTAAGCGGTACTTTTCGCTGTGGTAATAAGATGAACAATCAAGTGATTGTTCATCTCGGAAGTTTTGAGACCTCAGGCTCAAAACTTAGGCATGGAACCAAAGGTTCGCTGCCGTCCGCACCACCTCAGAAAAGTACCAAAAGAAAAAAGGAACATTAATATGAAACCAATCATTTCCATTATCATGGGTTCCAGCTCCGACTGGGCGACTATGCAAAAAACTGCTGAAATCCTCGATCAATTCAATGTCCCCTACGAGAAAAAAGTCGTCTCTGCCCACCGTACCCCAGACCTTATGTTTAAGCACGCAGAGGAAGCACGCGGTCGTGGTATCAAAGTCATCATTGCAGGTGCTGGGGGGGCAGCTCACTTACCTGGCATGGTCGCCGCCAAGACAACTCTGCCTGTTATCGGTGTGCCTGTTAAGTCTCGTGCCCTCAGTGGTCTCGATTCCCTCTATTCCATGGTTCAGATGCCCGCAGGTGTGCCTGTGGCAACCATGGCAATAGGAGAAGCGGGAGGAACCAATGCGGCTTTGACTGCTCTCCGTATCCTCTCCATTGAAGACAGCGGTATCGCAGACCAACTAGCCAGCTTTGCTATTGAACAAAGGAATCTCGCGGAGGCCATGAGCGATGAACTCAACTAAAACTATCGGGATTATCGGAGGCGGTCAACTGGGTCAGATGATGGCTATTTCCGCTATCTATATGGGACACAAGGTCATTACGCTAGACCCAGCGGCGGATTGCCCAGCTTCGCGCGTGAGTGAGGTGATTGTGGCACCTTACAGCGATGTAGAGGCTCTTCGCCAACTGGCAGAGCGCTGTGATGTCTTGACCTATGAGTTTGAAAATGTTGATGCGGATGCGTTAGACGCCGTGATAACAGACGGTCAATTGCCGCAAGGGACAGACCTTCTGCGTATTTCTCAAAATCGCATTTTTGAAAAAGATTTCTTGGCCAATAAGACCGGCGTGACCGTGGCACCTTACAAGGTTGTGACCTCTAGCCTTGATTTGGAAAATCTTGACTTCTCAAAAACCTATGTCCTCAAAACTGCCACGGGTGGCTATGATGGACACGGTCAGGTCGTCATTCGCTCTCGCGCCGACCTTGAAGCAGCCAACAAGCTGGCTAACTCTGCCGAGTGCGTCCTGGAGGAGTTCGTCAATTTTGACTTGGAAATCTCGGTCATCGTATCTGGCAATGGCAGAGATGTCACCGTCTTTCCTGTTCAGGAAAATATCCACCGCGACAATATCCTGTCAAAAACCATCGTCCCAGCCCGTATTTCAGACGACTTGAGCGCTGAAGCGCAGGCTATGGCGGTGAAAATAGCAGAGCAGCTCAACTTGTTCGGCACCCTCTGTGTGGAAATGTTTGTGGCAGGCGACGAGATTCTAGTCAATGAAATCGCCCCACGCCCCCACAACTCAGGGCATTATTCTATAGAAGCCTGTGATTTTTCACAGTTTGACACCCATATCTTGGGCGTACTCGGTCAACCTTTGCCAACTATCAGACTCCATGCCCCAGCCGTCATGCTCAATGTCCTCGGCCAACACATAGAACAAGCTAGAAGCTATGTTGCAGAAAACCCTAGCGCCCACCTCCACCTCTATGGTAAAATAGAAGCAAAGCACAACCGCAAAATGGGACATGTGGTGGTGCTAAGGGAAGATGTGGATAGTGTGGGAGAGTTTTGGAATATAAATTGAAAAATAATAAATTTTATGAACTGGTAAAATCATCATTTAGAAGTGTTAGTAATCGGATTCAAAATTTTATAGGAAAAAATCTAAGAGAAGAGATTCGTACTAAAAGTTTAGAGGATATCAAGATTGATATATGCCTGATTGAAGATATTGATGATATTTTGAATTATATAGTGGGGTACTATAATACGTACTATTCAATTTATAATTTAAACAGACTGATGAATGTTGCCATTCTGTGTAGAAAGCAAGATCCGCATTCTGAATATTCGTTCAAGATTATGATACAACTGTATCTGTACTTAATGATAAGGCATAAAGAGGGACTTAATAAAAATGTTATCATTTCGGATGAATTAGAAATTTTCTTTTTATTTCTAAATGTTATTCAAAATAACATATCTAATAATCAAGTAGGACAATCTGTAAAACGGGGGAGAAATGATGCTTTACAAAGTTACCTAAACTATAATTTCATTCCTCCTAATGGTTTGAATATTGAAATTAATCTTATGGGAAGATTTGAAGATTGGGTAATTCCTTTTGATAAAATGAAAAATGAATATGTTTTAAATCAAATTGGAATCTATAAAATGAAATAAAGGAGCCAAACAAAATGCTAACACGTTATTCTCGCCCTGAGATGGCGAACATTTGGAGTGAAGAGAACAAGTACCGTGCTTGGCTGGAGGTGGAAATCCTCGCTAGCGAAGCATGGGCTGAGTTGGGTGAGATTCCCAAGGAAGATGTGTCGAAGATTCGTGCCAATGCGAGCTTTGATATCGACCGTATTTTAGAAATCGAAGAGGAGACTCGTCACGATGTGGTGGCCTTCACCCGTGCGGTGTCAGAGAGCTTGGGCGAGGAGCGCAAGTGGGTGCACTATGGGCTGACCTCGACGGATGTAGTTGATACGGCTTACGGTTACCTCTACAAGCAGGCCAACGACATTATCCGTCGGAACCTTGAAACCTTTACCAATATCGTGGCTGAGAAGGCGCGTGAGCACAAGATGACCATCATGATGGGGCGTACCCACGGGGTGCATGCGGAGCCAACGACCTTCGGTCTCAAACTCGCAACTTGGTACAGCGAAATGAAGCGGAACCAAGAACGTTTCGAGCGCGCAGCAGCTGGTGTTGAAGCTGGAAAAATCTCTGGTGCTGTTGGAAACTTTGCTAACATTCCTCCTTTCGTCGAAGAATATGTTTGTGGCAAATTAGGCATCCGCCCGCAAGAAATTTCAACGCAGGTGTTACCTCGTGACCTCCATGCCGAATACTTTGCAGTGCTGGCTGGCATCGCGACATCGATTGAACGCATGGCAACGGAGATCCGTGGTCTGCAAAAATCGGAGCAACGTGAAGTCGAAGAGTTCTTTGCCAAGGGTCAAAAAGGTAGCTCTGCTATGCCTCACAAACGCAACCCCATCGGTTCAGAAAACATGACAGGGCTTGCGCGTGTCATTCGTGGGCACATGGTCACGGCTTATGAGAACGTGGCGCTCTGGCACGAGCGCGATATCTCGCACTCATCAGCGGAGCGGATTATCACGCCAGACACGACCATTCTTATCAACTACATGCTCAACCGTTTTGGCAATATCGTCAAGAATTTGACGGTCTTCCCAGAAAACATGATTCGCAACATGAACTCTACTTTTGGCTTGATTTATAGCCAACGTGTCATGTTGAAACTCATTGAAAAGGGCATGACGCGTGAGGAGGCTTACGACTTGGTACAGCCAAAAACAGCCTACTCATGGGATAACCAAGTGGACTTCAAACCGCTCTTGGAAGCTGACGAGAAAGTCACCGAAAAACTCACCCAAGACGAGATTGACGAACTCTTTAACCCAGCCTACTACACCAAGCGGGTCGATGACATTTTTGAGCGATTGGGATTGTAGGGGGAACTTTATTTATTCGTTACATCACTAGAAACAGGCACCTGATTATCAATCGGTGTCTGTTTCTTGGTGCAGTCGTAAAAGCAACGGTTTTATGAGAATAGTTCCCATTGTTTTACTGGTGTAGCAGTCGTTTGCTTCTCGCTTAGAGTTAAGTTGATGGCTATTGGTCAGTCTTTTTAGACAGTTATCGTTACCTAAGTAAGAAAGGCTGGGCTTGATGTTAAAGTTTTAGTGATATGAAAAGGGCAGATATTTCATTGCCACATCGCAGAAAAAGGATTAAGCAATAGCTTTTTTCAAAAAAATTATATTTATGCTTGAAAGTGTTTCCATAAAGTGGTAGAATAAGAGTGAAAACGACATTTTCAGAAAGAGAGGAAAATTTATGCCTACAGATGATACCATTACCATCTATGACGTGGCGCGAGAAGCGGGAGTATCCATGGCGACTGTTAGCCGTGTGGTTAACGGCAATAAAAATGTCAAAGAAAACACCCGTCAACGAGTGCTCAGTGTTATTGAGCGTCTGGACTATCGTCCAAATGCCGTTGCCCGTGGATTAGCCAGCAAAAAAACGACAACAGTCGGGGTTGTTGTCCCAAATATTGCCAATAGTTACTTTGCGACTTTGGCAAAAGGGATTGATGACATCGCTGCCATGTACAAATACAACATCGTGCTGACCTCAAGCGACGAAGACCAAGATAAGGAAATTGACGTGGTCAACACCTTGTTTGCTAAACAAGTTGATGGGATTATTTTTATGGGTCACCATTTAACGGATAAGATTCGTTCAGAGTTCTCACGTTCACGGACGCCTATTGTATTGGCAGGGACAGTTGATTTGGAGCATCAGTTACCAAGTGTCAATATCGACTATAGGGAAGCGGTGATGGATGTGTTGGATATGCTGGCGGCAAATCATGATAAGATTGCCTTTGTGTCAGGTCCTCTGATTGATGATATTAATGGCAAAGTGCGTTTGACTGGCTATAAGGAGGGTCTTAAAAAGAATAAGCTAACCTTTAACGAGGGTCTAGTATTTGAAGCCAAATACCGCTACGAAGATGGCTTTGCACTGGCACAGCGCTTGATTAACTCAGGGGCAACTGCAGCTTATGTTGCCGAGGATGAATTGGCTGCAGGTCTGTTGAATGGTCTTTTCGCAGCTGGTAAACATGTTCCTGAAGATTTTGAAATTATCACAAGTAATGATTCAACAGTTGTTAATTACACTCGTCCTAACTTGACGTCAATTAGCCAGCCGATTTATGATTTGGGTGCTGTTGCCATGCGTATGTTGACCAAAATCATGAACAAGGAAGAACTGGAAGAAAAAGAGATTGTGCTTAATCACGGCATCAAAAAACGTCAGTCGACCAAATAACATCAAAAAAATTAGTAAGTGCTGGAGCTTGGCTCTGGCATTTTTTGTTTAGAACAACGATTTTCATAACAGCTTATAGGGCTGACATAGTTGGTAGCAAGACCAGTCGTTCCTTCGTCTCTAGCGATGGGAGATGTAGGGTGGATTGCAAAGAGAGGAGAAACGTGTCCGTTGATGTTGCCTCCTTTTCTAAAAAACGCTTGCATTTTATATAGAAATAGTTTATTATATATATGTATAGAAAACGATTACACCAAGGTGTAACTTTTGGGAGGAGGAAAAAATGGGAAAAGACCTATTTTCGAAAAAAAGTCATTTCAGTATCCGTAAACTGAGCGTGGGTGTTTGCTCGGTGATCATCGGACTGAGTTTTTTGGCTGGGCAGACCGTTGAAGCTGCTGAAACAAGTGGAGCTGTCGATTCAACAGCGGACACTGGTTTGGCAGTAGCAGAACCGGACAAAGAAACTGATGAGGGGACGGTTCAGCCGACAGCAAACAATCTGTCTGACCTTTCTGAGGCAGAAAGTCTGAAGCCAGTCGGTGAGGAAACTAGTGCCGTGACGCCTACTGTCACCGAGACGGAAGGCAGTCAACCGGTTGCCAGCTCTGCTATTGCCCCAGAAATATCAAATAGTCCAGCAGTAGGAACAGCGCGTGCAGCTGCTCAAAAAACCATTGAATGGACACCTGCATCAACTGTGCCAGGTACTGTTACGGTCAAGGAAGCAGAGGGAGTTCGTTACAATACTTTGACCCCATCTGCTCAAAATGATAATGGTAATAATGCAGCTCTGTTTGTCAAAGAAGGTTTAGCAGTCAGCGAGGAAGGTAACGCCACTGTCAATTTGACGTTTGTTGAGCAGTCTGAACCTGGTGCAGGGCGCTTTGGCGTTTTCCTCAATCACCAAGATAATAGCAACCACATCTTTGTCGGTTATGACAATGCTGGCGGCTGGTTCTGGGAATACAAGGCGTCTGGTCAACGTGGTGCTTGGTTAACTACTCGTAGTATGGCATCACCAACTAAAGGTAGCACCAATGAATTGATAATCAGTTTGAAACATGATGGTCAGCTCAATGCGACAGTCAACGGCAATAAGGCTTTTGATACTTTGACCATTCCGACGGAGGTCATGACAGCACTGCGCAACAACAAGCGTATTGCCCTCAAGGCAGGTCGTTTCAACGATCAAGTGACTACAGTTGATGTCAAGACAGATAATCAAGAAGGTGTTCAAACCAATACCCAACCAAACCCTACTGTTACTGGCACTCAAGTAGATGACAGCCAGTACACTTATGACACGATTCATTCAGCAGAAATGGCTGTTAAAATTGATACAGCCTTCCCACGGGTGCGGGAATATACGCTTGGTACAGATACACTACCAGGTCAAGTCATCGCTAACAACAAAGTTAAAATCAATGGCATTGAACTTGACCCAACGGTTAATTTCCAAAAAATTGACGATACCACTGTCCTTTATACCCTCACGGCACGTTCAGACGCTAACAGTATCAATGCTACTATCAAACTTCAATTGAAGGTAGTTGGTAATGAACTCCACTACGATGTGACTGAGATTACCAATCACAACAACGTGGTAGCAGGTCAAGAAATTGATGATGTTAAAAAGCTGATTAGCACCATTGAACTTCCAGGTAGTCATCTAATTTCCGTGTCTAGTGCCGATAGCGATGCCAAGTTTAATGGCGCTCGCATGTCAACCAATACTCATCGTAACGGTGACGAAGAGGTGGCAGTAACGAGAAGCATGGGAGACATGGCTACTCGTGGCTATATGTATGGTTTTGTATCTAACAATAAACTGGCAGCAGGTGTCTGGAGCAACTCTCAGCATAATTATGGCGGAGGCGCCAACGATTTTACCCGATTAACAGTTAATAAATTCTCAGCCAATGGCGAAAACTTTATCGGTATTCAAAGTTCACCATTTATTTATCAACGGGCTTTCCAAAACAAGGTTTATGACCAACGGACTTTCGTTCTGCCGAGTGCTAAGGTCGTTATCACGAGAGATAAAAATGATGACGGACGCGTGGACTGGCAGGACGGTGCTATTGCTTACCGTGACATCATGAATAATCCGAAAGGGGCTGAAAGTGTGCCTGACTTGGTGGCATACCGTATCGCTATGAACTTCGGTTCACAGGCTCAAAACCCATTCTTGATGACCTTGGATGGTATCAAAAAAATCACCCTCCATACGGATGGCTTGGGGCAATCTATCCTGCTCAAAGGTTACGGTAGTGAAGGGCATGACTCAGGTCACCTGAATTATGCTGATGTGGGTCGTCGTATCGGTGGTGTCGAGGATTTCAAAACCTTGATTGAGAAAGCTCGTCCATACGGGGCTAAACTGGGTATCCATGTCAATGCTTCTGAGACCTACCCTGAGTCTAAATATTTCATTCCAGAGCGCCTGCGCAAAAACGCTGATGGCTCGTATAACTACGGCTGGAACTGGATTGACCAAGGGATTAACATCAACTCTGAGTACGACATGGCTCATGGCCGTTTCGATCGCTTCAAGGACTTGCGTGATGCCTTGGGTGACGGTCTGGACTTTATCTATGTCGATGTTTGGGGCAATGGCCAAGCAGGAAACGATTCTGCTTGGGCAACTCACATGCTGTCCAGAGAGATTAACGAGAATGGTTGGCGAGCAGCCTACGAGTGGGGCTACGCTGGTGAATATGACTCCACCTTTCAACACTGGGCATCTGATTTGACCTACGGTGGCTACAGCTTGAAAGGGATTAATAGTAACATCGTTCGCTTTATTCGAAACCATCAAAAAGATTCGTGGGTCGGAAACTATCCAAGCTATGGTGGTGCTGCCATCAACCCACTTCTGGGTGGCTATGACATGAAGGACTTTGAAGGCTGGCAAGGTCGTAGCGACTATCTGGGCTATATGACCAATCTCTTCAAGAATAATATTCCAACGAAATTTATCCAGCACTTCAAGGTGACCAACTGGACAAATGGCACGCCAGTAACGATGTCTGATAATGGTGAACAGTATCGTTGGATACCTGAGATGGAGATTAAGCTCAAAGATGACAACAACCGTCAGCTGGTGATTGCTCGTAAGTCCAATGATGTCAACGCCGCAGGCTACCGTGAGCGGACCATGACCTTAGATGGTCGTGTCATCTATGATGGCTCAGCTTACTTGATGCCGTGGGATTGGGATGCTAATGGTCGTGCTTTAGCTGACTCAGATAAGAAATTCTACTACTTCAACACTCAAGCAGGGGCAACGTCATGGGAGCTACCAGCTGATTGGCAATCTGGCGACCTCTACCTTTACAAACTGACTGATACAGGTAAGGTTGACGAGCAACGTTTGACTGTGCAAAATGGGCGTGTAACCATTGATGTGCCAGCCAACACAGCTTATGTCCTTTACCGCAGTCCGCAGACCAACAAGGACGTTAAGTGGAGCGAGGGCATGCACATTGTTGATCAAGGGTTCAACAGTGGCAGTCTGTCTCCGTGGACAGTGAGCGATAGCAGCAAAGCGCAAATCGAGCGGTCTCAAGGGGACAACCCAATGCTGGCTTTGTCATCAAGCACCAGCGATGTTACTGTTTCTCAACGCTTGACTAATCTTAAACCAAATACAGCCTATGCGGTCTATGTCGGCGTTGATAACCGTAGCACCTCAGATGCGATTCTGACGGTCAATACAGGCGACAAAGTGATCAGCAATCAGACCAATCAGTCCATTGCTCTGAACTATGTTAAAGCCTATGCTCACAACACTCTGGAGCGAAATGCGACCGTTGACAATAAGAGTTACTTCCAAAACCTTTATGTTTTCTTCACCACAGGTGATGATGTGTCAAACGTCACACTCACTTTGACTCGTAAGGGTGAAAATGAAGCCAGCGAAGGTAAGGTTTACTTTGATGAGGTGCGTGTCTTTGAAAACAATTCAAGCATGTACGGTAGTGAACATGATTTCAGCAAGACCAAGGTCTTCTTCCAAGACTTTGAGCATGTGCCACAAGGAATTTTCCCATTTGTTATCGGTGGTATTGAAGGTGTTGAGGACAACCGTACCCACCTCTCTGAAAAGAATGAACCTTATACTCAACGTGGCTGGAATGGCAAGAAAATTTCTGATGTGATTGATGGCAACTGGTCTCTGAAGACCAATGGTCTTGTTGGACGTGGTCGTCTGGTTTACCAAACTATTCCACAGAACTTTGCCTTTGAAGCAGGTAAGACCTATCGTGTCAGCTTTGACTACGAAGCAGGTTCTGATGATGCCTATGCCTTTGCTATCGGTGAGGGTGAGTACCGTAGTCCAGACCAGCTGACCCTTCACCCATTGAAAAATACTTGGGAAAACAGCGATCGTGCTGGTCGAGCCAGCTATGTGATTAACGGTAGCGATTCAGGTCAGAGTTGGATTGGTATCTTCTCAACAGCTCGAGGTGGCGATACCAAGGGTGAATCTGGTGGTAATGCCAACTTCCGTGGTTACAATGACTTCATTCTGGATAATCTACGTATTGAGGAAATCGAAGTGACCGCTGATTTAATCTTGGATGAGGCTATCAAACGTCATTTGCCAGTAACAGATGAGACTTATACCAAAGAAACCTTGGTGCCTTATAAGGATGCTGTTGTCAGCTTGATGGCTGCTTTGGGTCAAGGGCTGAGCGTTGAAGAAGCACAAAGCTTAATTGCCCAAGCAGCTCGCGCCCAAGCAGGTCTGGTCAGTCACAAAGTGGCGGTATCAACACAGGCTATTGAGTCTGCGGTGGCTAGCGAGCAACCAGGTCAAAATGAGAACCTCTGGAAGGCATTTGATGGCAACCCAGGTACCATCTGGCACTCAGCTTGGAACGGTAGTGGCTTTGGTCAGCCCGCAACGGTGACACTGAAAGAGCCGATTGCAGTGACTCATTTGGATTATGTGCCACGTCCTGGTGGGGCTAACGGTCGTGTCAAAGCAGGTAATCTCGTTATTGTGGATAGCTCTGGTGAACGTCACAACTTTGCTATTGCCGATTGGACAAATGATAGTCGAACCAAACGAGTAGACTTTGGTCGTGAAATTTTGACCAAGCAGATTATCTTTACAGCTACCGAAACCTACGGAAACCGTGAGAGCGAAAATAATAAGTTTGTCTCCGCTGCAGAATTTAAGCTTGGCTTGGTTGTCCCAAGGAATCAACCAGACGATTTGACCCCTTGGACAACTGCCTTGGCTGTAGCCAAGGAAAGACTTGGAGAAGATGATGAGCAGATTGCAGGTCTTGAGAAAACATTTGCTACTCTGACCGCTCAGAACTTGTTGACACAAAACCAAATCAACCACCTCGCAACTGTCCTCGACCAACTTCAAAAAGTTGAAAAACCTGATACAGACACGGATGAGGGAACATCTCCAGCCGACGGAGAAGAACAAGGAAATTCAGATGTTGATAATCAGTCAGGAACTGAAAATACTGGTCAGGATTCAGGGAATACCACCGACCAAGATCATTCAGATTCTGATAGTCAGTCAGGCGATGAGAGTCAAGATTCAGGCACACCGGGTGATTCAGCTGATACCAATACAACCCCAGATGGTACCCAAGATAATGGTGGTGACCAAGTTGGCTCAGATTCAGATGACCAGTCCGATGATGAGAGTTTCGACCAAAATGGCAACGTAGGTACCGACGAAGACGGCAACACCGGCGCTGACCAAGGTGGTAACACCGATACCAACGAAGGCGGAAACACCGGTGCCGATGCAGGTGTCAACACAGACAACAATGAAAGCGATGCAGATACCAACGCTGATACCAATGAAAGTGGCAACACTGATACTAACGCAGGCGGTAACACCGGTGCCGATGCAGGTGTCAACACAACCAAACCTGACACCACACAACCACCGCGTCAAATTACTGACGTCAACCCTCAAACTGACTCAGGTATCATCGCAGAGGTTCAATCAGCGGATGCCAAGGTGGCAGGCTTGAGAGTGGTCTTCCACAAAGAAACCAACAACCCTGAAACACCAGCCATCCTCAAAGGCACCGACTACGACCTCTTTGACATCGAGCTGGTTGACACAGATGGAAACATCGTCAAGCCAACTGCTCCAGTTGACGTCTACCTGCCAATTGATGACGGCAAAGACGTCGCTCAAGTGGTTTACTTGCCAAATAGTGACCAGAGCCATGCTCTGCCATTCACAACAATAACTCGTGATGGCAAGCGCTATGCCAAGTTCACTGCAGAGCACTTCAGTGAGTATGGTATTGTTTATGAGCCACAATCAACACCGGTTCCGCCAACGTCAGATTCAACACCAAATCCTGTTCCGACCCCAGGAACCCCTGGTCAAGGTGCCGACACCTCAAATCCTGGTAACCCAGGCATTAACCAAGGTAACACACCAAATACTGGCAATACACCAGATAAACCTGTGGACAAGGCTAAGTTGGCGACTGATTTGCTTAAAGCAATTGATGCATCCAACTTGACTGACGAGCAAAAAGGCGATTTGGCTGTCAAGGTGGCCTTCGCAGAAACTGAAGCTGAACTCGAAGCCATCAAGGCAGAAGTTGCTAAGCTTGTTAAATCGACAAGCCGTTCAGCTACAGCTCCTGCAGCTTCAGCACTAGCCTCAGCGACAGTAGGTAAGAAGGGACTCCCTGCAACAGGCGATGTTCACACAGCTCTAGCTGCTGTCGGCTCAACAGCCCTCTTATCAGCCCTAGGCTTAGCCGGACTGAGAAGACGAGCTAGATAAGCTAATAAAAACTAGATTGGTCATGAACCAGTCTAGTTTTTTGGTTGTTAGGACGGATGGTGATGCAACTGTTCAGCAGACTTTTCAAATTGGTATAGAAAACTCATCAAAATAGGAGATACAGAACATTCTTATCGCACGTTGTTGTGAAAAATTTTAATTTGCACAAAGATATAGAGATGACTTCAAAAAAATAGCAAAGTATTTTATGCGAAAAGGAGAGTTATTAGCTTTATCGTTTTAAAAAAGTGTCAAGTAACTTTACTTTACAAAAAAACTATGGTAGAATAATAAAGTTGATGAAAATCAAATTAAACTTATCGGAGGATAAAAAGACATGGCAGTACCTGCACGTCGCACATCAAAAGCGAAAAAAAATAAACGTCGTACCCACTACAAATTGACCGCTAAAACGGTAAAATTTGACGAAATTACTGGTGATTACTCACGTTCACACCGTGTATCTTTGAAAGGATACTACAAAGGACGTAAAATCGCTAAAGCTGGTGAATAAGAGGGAGGATACAAATGCGCGTTAATATCACACTTGAACACAAAGAATCTGGTGAGCGTTTGTACTTGACGTCTAAAAACAAGCGTAACACCCCAGACCGTCTTCAGTTGAAAAAATACTCACCAAAATTGCGTAAGCACGTGATTTTTACTGAAGTAAAATAAGACAACCTACAAAAAGCCTATGAAATCAACGTTTCAAAGGCTTTTTTCTTTTGATTTTAGCAAGATAACTGAATTTTAACTGATTAATATTTTCTAATACCGTAGATTATATTTTTGATATAATTAATACATGTCATGAAAGGAAGTACGAGATGGCGAAACCTACCAAAATTAATTGGAATGAAAAAATTCCTGAGATTTCTAAGAAAATTGAAGAAATAAAAATCACTTCTTTTTACATGTTAAGTACAGACTTATATAAAATAGATAACAACAAATTAATAAAAATTATAACTCAAAAGTTTGAAAATCATCCTGCAACCATAGCGATATTAATCGGTACAAAAGATAATGAACTTTATGAAAAAAAACATGAATTATGGAAACTTCCAGATGAGTTACTACATTTAGAAAATAAAGTAATAGAAAAAACAAATTATTATTTTGATTTGTATTTTTCAAAACTAGAAAAAAATAAGCAAAATTATCTACAAAATTCTGAATCAAATCAGTTTATTAAATTTATTTTCACTCCTTTAATAGAAGTGGATGAAAATGAAGAATTATACTTTTTCTTTATAACTCTCACTATCTTCCAAAATGGTTCAATTGTTATTGAATTATTCGAAGATTTAAGATCATCTTTCTATCTTCCAGACTTTTTTCACCCATATACTAAGATGAAAACGAAGATTTTTCCAGATTTTAATCAAAAGTCGACAACATATTCTACTAACCCCAATCAACAAATTGATGATATGCTACGATATATAAAAAAGGAATTGTCTTCCATAAATGGTGGTATACACTTAAGTGAACGTTTCTTCTTTTTACACTTTATAATGAATATGGATGAAATGAATAAATTGGAATTTTTTAAAACTGATAAGCTACATACTTGGATGATTAATGCCCCTTATAGTTTAAAATCCCTATCTTCTTCGACTAGATCAAAATACTATACCACTAATTTTTATGATTTTGATACTATAAGATACATAAATAAAGGGGCGAATTATATAATCTGGAATACTGAAAGCACAAGTAAATTCGAATCAAATTTTCTTAGTCAAGCTAGTTTCTTTTTAGCATCAGCTACTCCTTTATTTCAATTAATTACTCTAGACGAAACAATTATGGATGGCATTGAAAAATTTCAACTTTCAAATAATAAGCAATTAATAAAATTCAACGAATGGACACACAACTTTAAAAGATCATTTCTTTATATTTATAGACTTAACCATTTTGCTATTACTGACTTATTTAATCACTTACAAACTACTTCTTATTTTAAACATAATGAGTATATGGAAAAAATCAAACAAGAAGAATTCAATTTACTCAAAGAGCGAAATCAGTATAATGATTTTTTTAGAAACAGAATTATGGAAGTCATCCTTTTTATGATAGGTTCTGTATCTATACTTCAAATTGTTGATATTTTTACTGATAGTCTGAAAATTATATGGATAAGTTTAACTGTACTTATAATTATACTTATCTTAGTTTTTATTGTACTATTTAGAAAAAGAAAATAATATCAAAAAATATTCATCTCACAATTATCATGTAATAGTATCAGACAACTCTTTCATTGCTATTTCAATTTTATGTTTTCCTTTTTGCATTACATGAAGATAGATTTTCTCTATCTCCTTACTATCCTCCGAATGTCCTACAAATTCTCTGATAACATTCAAACTAACTTTTTTATCAGCCATAACTGAAACAAAACTATGTCTGAACATATGAGGCACTATATGAATAGGTCTCCCAAAATCTACTAAATCATCAATATCTGCATAAGGTTTTCCACTCTTCTTGTTATATTTTGCAGACTGACTAGAGCCACCACGCAGAAACATTGAGATTTCTGACTGGTACAAAGGACTGCCCTGCTGATTCTTTCCCTTGACATAAATTCTGGTAAAGATATATCCCATATCCCTATAAGTAGGGTTAAAGCGTGCTTGAAATCTATTTCTCTCAATATACTTCAATAAAATCTCTTCCACTTTAGGAGACATTGGAATAGTTCTAACGCTCTCTTTGGTCTTTAGAATAGCCCTATATCGTTCCTTCTCATTGGTCAACCTTTGTTCAGCCATTTCTTTATCAGTCTTATTATGACTTGCTCGTTGCCAATGTACTTTGATAAGTTTATTCTTGAAATCTAATATATCTTCATTCAATCCAAGGGCTTCGCTTGGTCTTATTCCTGTCAAATAGATTATTCTTAAAACATCAGCCACTAGTTCATTATTGTGTCTCTTTGTCCACTTTTCAATAATATCAAATACTTGATTAGCCTCATCAACTTCAAGATATTTTTCAGCTATATCTTCCCTAAGTTTCGCCTGCTCCTCTGCACTTGTAAGGGTCTTACGTTTGACCTTCTTGTTTAAAATAGGGTGTTGAGAAATTGTCAATTCTCCATGCTCTACCGCCCAATCAAATATCATCTTAAGATAAATGTGAATATTTTTTGAAATTCCTTCCGTAGCATTATCAATAATACTTTGCATTTTTTCTTGCTCCATACAAAACTGCTTAAAACTCATGTTTTCATTGAAATTAGGAAAAATATGCTGATTATATACACTAACTCTGCTATTCAAAGTATTCTTTGCAGGTTTAACCCTATTGACCCACCACTTAAAGGCTAAACCGTATAATTCTTTATTTTCATCATACGGTCTAGCTATGTCTTTTAGAAGTACAGTCTTACTAGGTTCGATTTCTTTCGGTTTCTCTCCAGTCAACTCTAATACAGTTTCATCAATCATTGCATTCAATAACTTTGAAACTTTCGTAATCAGCTGACTATTCTTTATATCAGAGATAACTAGCTTATCTTGACCCTTGCTATCTTTTCTTGTCGGTGTTGCCTTAGTAGAATACCACCCTTTATTTTCCCCTCCTGTAAGATACTTATAGCGACTTTTTGTTATCAAGGGGTGAGTATACCTCATTGCAAATTTAACAAGTACATTATGAAAAGGCACCCCTTTTCTGTACACTTTTTATAAAGTGTTTTTGTTAAGCGATAACTCGCTTAACCATAGGTGTTTGGTAATCGAGACTACCGTGAATGCGATGATGGTTCCACCAGTGGACA
>NZ_JBGTZB010000013.1:0-53947 GCF_041807825.1 Streptococcus sp. E24BD
ATCTGACGAGATGGTTGTATGGTATCAGGGGTAGTTGTGTTGTCGCCTTGGTTAGTATCGGTGTTATCACCTGAGTCGTTATCGGCGTTATCGCCTTGGCTGCCACCATTATTCTGGTCATCGCCTGGAATTGGGTTGGTATCAGTTGAATCGCTTGGTGTGCCTGGATTTTGACCTGGACCGTCTGATTGATTGCCAGAATCTGAATCACCGTGGTCTGAGCTGGTGCTACCTTCTTGGTCTGCACCGGTGTGTTCGCCTGTGTTGGTCTCCGTGTTACCATCTTGGTCGCCGCCGGTGTTGCTGTCGGTATCTGTTGTATCACTTTCAGCACTTATCTGTGAACCAAATAATGCTAATTCACGTAAGGTTAGCATGGTTGGCGTTGCTGGTCCTCCAGCTGTTTGCTTGGCTTCTAGCAGCGTCAACACCACACGATCTGCTTTAACTCCTGCTTCTCCAAATCCGTGGCTGACCTCCGCCTGTTCATACGGTACAAGAAGTTCACCAGAGCTATAGACAGTCTCATCACCTCGGAAAGCTTCAACTTGGTACTTGGTCAACGTACCATTATTGTTAATACGCTTACTAATCAATAACCCGTGAAGGTCAAGTGGCTGACCATTTTTAACGGTGATTGTCACTGTCTGTGGTAACCGCCAAGCTTCTGGATAAGCGCCGTTAACATAGTTGGATGACATGTCCCACTTGAGCTCAGCAACAGTTGCCTTGTTGCCATCAAGTAGTTTATCTGGCTCAGCACCTGGTTGCCATGCTTCTGCTCGACCTGCTGTAATTGCAAGCAACTTGTTATCAATCTTACTTAGTTGATTGCGATTCGTGTCATCAAGTGTTGTCACAACATTGACACGATGCCCATTGATATTACTAATATCACCATTGACCACTTCTAAAATTAGCTTCCCTTTATCCGTTGGCTGAATGCGGTAGGCCAAGGTATTGCCGCTTCGCTGGTCAATGAAGGTTGCACGGTTGCCGTTTGAAAGCAATAATTCTGGACGATTGGTTGGTAGAACAGAATAGTCAAAGCTAATCAAAGCAGTCGTATCGTCCTCAAAAACAACAGATGTCACGTTGTTATCTGGCAATTTTGGTTCAGGGCTGGTCAAGAATGTCCAGTTGAACTTGCGATAATACTGGGTATAATCGTTCTGACCGCCTTCACTATGTTCGTAGAGCAAGCCAAACTCATCGTTTCCCAAGTATTGCAGAGAGTTATAGGCAAAGCTACCATCTTGAATCAAACGATGGTTAATCCAGTTCAACTGACCATTTTCTGTGACTTCCGCCAGACGCACATGACCGTTGGTACGACCTGGACCGTTGGCATTGGCAAGCACCACATATTCCTTACCATCACGCTCTACACGAACAGCAGATAGCTGAACATAAACGTCCGGAACATCAATCAAGGTTTCAAGGTCATTTTGCCACGTTGCTCCGCCATCCAAACTAGTCGCCATATGCACCTTACCTTTAAGATTGCGCATGAACATTTTGAGGTGACCATTATTTAGTTGCAATACCGTTGCTTCTGTCATTTGTTCGATACGATTATCCATATCTCGCAAATTCAGAACCGTGCCATCAGCAAGTCTACGATTATCATTGACAGACTCTCCAGAATGCCAAGTTTCGCCGTGGTCATCTGAGTAGAAGACCATTGATGACTGCGAATTGTTAATGGCAGAATTACCAATAAAGTTGGTGGCATAAGCTGGGATAACCAGACGTCCCTTGTGCTCTCCTGTGTGCAAGACGACACCTGTGCCTGGACCGATGCCCATAAAGTTCATGTACTCTTTATTTTTCTTGAGACTGGCTGTTAAGTCTTTTGGTCGTGACCAAGTTACCCCATCATCATCACTGTAAGATATCCAGATATGCATACTTGGAGCAACCTTAAACGGTGAGCTTGAGTTGGTCTGATAATAAACATTACCGATTAGAGTATTTCCTTGATAAATATCCCCTAAGTTAGCATAGTGTTGGCTATTGTCATTAACATTAACACGGTAGTCTGTAGCCTCTCCAGCTGGTGTATAAACCACACCGTTTTCACGAATGGTATAAGCAGCTGTCTCTCCGGCCTTATAGAGGTTCAGATAAGACTGTTCTCCAACTGTTGTGTATGATGCTGGACGATGATTGGATAACCCAAAAGCACCTTGCATTTCTGGGAACATATCATAGAGGGCAAAGATACGTTTTGTCGTTGGATCTTGTACCAAGCCTGGGTCAATGGTCATTGGGTTAAAATGAGGATTGGCTGGATTTGGATTATTTTTCAAGTCAACAATCTTAATGGTATCTCCCCAAGTGGCACCATTGTCTGTGCTTCGTTTGATGCTCGTTGCAATATCTCCCCAGTCACCTGATGTCGTATGGCGCTGGTCAGTAGCAGCAATCAGTGTGCCATCAAGCGTCTTCAGCAAGGCTGGAATACGGAAGGCGTGCACCCCATCTCTGTTCTTCTGGCCATTTCGCCCACTCTCAAAGACGGCAGCCTTAGCTGTCGCTACCTCGCCTGGATTGGCTGGTAAGTCGTAAGGTACACGGATAAAGGCTTCTGAACGTTCAACAACCTCTTCAGCTGTCAGAGCCTTATTATAGAGGGTGAAGTTCCTGATATCCATGCCAGCAACTCCCCAAACTGGACCGTTCACGCGCTGGGCAGCACCTAGCTGAGCGTGAGTTAAGTTTGTGATTGCCTTGAACACATCTGGCTCAATGTCTTTAGACTGTGATAGCACGCCATTGACATAAAGTTTTACTGTGTTTTGACCATTTTCTGGATTTTTTCCATAGGTCATCGCTACTGCATGCCACTCCCCATTTTTCACACGTTCAGTTCCTGCATTTAGGTCAATGGTAACGCTTGGGCGAATTTCTGCACCGATTTGACCGTTTTTAGCGTACAAAACAGTGTAATGGTTTTGATTGTTGCCACTGGTGGCGTTAAAAATACTATAGAATGCTGGAGCATTTTGTGGTACACGATATTCCACATAAATGGTTCCTTCTTCTGCTGTTTTCAGATAGTCCTTAACATCATCCTCTAAGACAATCTTATTTCCTGTAGCACTTGCTGTCTGCTGGTTGCTCAGCTGTTTGATAATTGGATTAGCTGGTTTTGGTGCTTCTGGACTTACCCCATTGTCTGGCTGTTCATCCGTAGCATCAGGAGAAGCAGTTTCTCCCGGTTGAGTTAGGACTTTGTTTAGGGTCAGTTCTGCAGCACTAGCAAAGCCACCTGTTCCTTCTAAAATTTTCAACTGAATATGGTTGGTCGTCAGCGGTGTGAAATTAGCTACTTTTTCAGCGGCATCATTTGCCCACTGACCTTCAGCAATCTTGGTCAACTGCCCTTCTACCTTAGCGTAGACTTCATAGCGACGAATATGCCCATTTGTCCCAGACTGGCGTGGGAGGTAGGTCAAACTTTGCATTGCAGTTGGCTGTTTCAGAGCAATATCAACAGTGTAATGTGGCTGTTTATTTGTCCAATGGCTATGCCAAATGGTGCTTGAATTTCCATCAAAGGCTTTATCAATCTGTCCACCATGCTCGGTATCCTGACTATTAGTGGTCAGATCTGCTATTTCCGAAGGGCTAACAACCAATGGACTCACATAAGGCTCGTGGGTCAAGTCAAGGCGATGAAGCGTTCCCTTGAAGCCAGCGATATAGTTTAGCGGGAGGACAAAGGTTGTGTGGGCTAGATTTGGGTGAGCCGCCTGTGGTAGACGGGCAATCTTAACATCATCGACATAAACATCTGTTTTGAGTTCCTTGGTGACAAAGGTCACTTTGTAGCGGCGCCCTGCTTCCAAGGTCTTGTCAAATTGGATATGGAGGTGCTCGTTAATATAGGCCAGCTTACCGTCTTGGTCTGAGAGGAAGATGGCATTTCGACCATCAGTTAAAATGCCTTGAGGACCTTCACCAGTTGGGGTCACCTCCAAGGTCAACACAACATCAGGTCCAACTTGACCTAATCCCGTTTCCAGATAAGAATGGTTGTTTGCAAAGACCAGCCCATCTGCACCTGCTGTAACACCTTCGCCTTGAAGGTCAGCTAAACTCTCTTTTGTTATTGTCGCATGGTCAATGGCAGAGCGGAACTCTGGATTGGTTCCAGGGACATAGACACGGTCTTGAGGCAGGGTTTGTCGGTTGGCAAATGCTGTCGCTAAACGTGGGGAACCCCATGTTTTCTCAGCAGTAACACCCATGGTCACAAAGAAGCGTTTGAAGACATCATAAGAAGTAATACCTGTCTCATGCAGGTCAATGTTGTCGTTCCAAACCGCATGACCGCCACCGATAATTTGAGGGTGAGAGGCAGGATAGGCAGGACCGCCACCTGTGCGGAAGTCATTCGGTGTCCAGCGGTCATACTGTGTCGTATAACCAGCATAGTCACCGTAACCACCGACAGAACCACTACCGCTCGGTACACTATAGGTTGGATTGTCGGTGATGTTGATCACCTTAGCTCCCATAGACAGAGCAAGATTTGGATGGTGCCAGCCCACGTTCCAGACTTGAAGCTCCGTTCCACGACCATCAATGGCTTGGTCACCTGACATAAAGGATAGTGACCCCCAGAAACGTGGTGTTTTGCCTTTTTCCTTGACATATTGAAGCATGTCTGCCAAGTAGCGACGGTAGTGATCCCCCTCACCATAATATTCATCCGTTCCGATATGAACAGTTGTAACATCCTTGAGCGGTGCATCCTCATCGAAGTAGAGTTTTTGGTAGACCGATTTGACAAAAGCGAGTGTTTCGTCATATTTTTCTCCCAAGTCTAACATCGCAACGCGCTCAACATTATGTTTGCCACGATGGAGAGATGCCCCCTTATACATGAGGTCTGGACGGACTTTGACAAAGGACAAGGCGTGACCTGGCGTGTCAATCTCTGGTACAAGGTTAATGCCTAAATCACCAGCCAGACGGACCAAGGCTCTGAGTTCATCTTTCGTATAATGGTCTTTTGACGTTAGGCGAACTCCATTTTCACCAACCACATCAATCTCAGCGCGGAAACCTGTGCTAGCGTTATTGAGTACGTAGTCCAGCTCTTGCTCTGGAGTCAGATGTTTATCCTTGATATGCTCTTTGAGGAAAATGTAGTTATCGTTGAGGTGCAACTGCAGGTCATTCATCTTGTAGTAGGCCATATTTTTCATCATCTCAACGACGGTGTTAAATGGCACAAACTTACGACCTGTATCTAGCAAGAAACCACGGTGACTGAAGCTTGGGAAATCACGAATCTCACCATTTTGCAAGTTACTTTCACCCAGCTGCAAGAGCGTGCGAGTGGCATAAAAAGCTCCTGTATGATGGTCTGCTTCAATGGTGATGACACCGTTATTAATTGTGATGCCATAGCCCTCTTGACCATAGCCTTTGTCGCTAACTTTTTTGAACTCGATCCGCTGAGCAGCTGTGCTATCGCCCGTTGACAAGGTTAAGCCACGGCTTAGCAGGTCCTCGCGGTAGAGCTCAGCAGCTCTACCAAAGTTGCTATCATCAGCAACAATCACAGTATCAGCTGTAATCGTGCTGGTCCCCTCTACCCCGTGCCACTGCTGGACAACGGGAACAACTGCTGGTTTTGTGCCAACGCCCTCATCAGCGTAGCGACCAGTCACTGCTACCTCAAATTCCTTAGTCGCAACAGCAGTTCCCAAGGTTTGTTTGAGCATAACCTTAACGGTTTGATTAGTCAAGGGCTGGTAAACACGACCAGTTAAATCAATCACCCCTTGCTTGTCGCTACCAATTAACTCTACTCCTGTCAGCTCTGGCAAGACTAACTGAGTCTTTGTATCGTTGAACGCTAGGGCATCAATTTGCTCCAAGCGAGTTGGCAAGGCACTGTCTGATGGATTTGAGAAGGCTCTCACCTCACGCACCCCAACGTTGTTCCAATTGATGGTGCCTGGAACTGACTCTAAAATATCTAATTTTAAGTAACGAGCAACCACTGGTGCAGCAAGATTAACAACCTCTTCTGCTGCTGGTGTCCCGCTTGAACGTTCATAGGCCACAAGCCACTCCCTTGTTTCGGGATTAGCATTAGTAGCATCACTTGTGGCATAAGACAGGCGCCATCGTCTAACATTCGGATCAGGAGCATTCTTACCAGCATTGTCCCGCTTGTCCCAATCGATTTCTACTCGCTCAATGTGCGTATCGTTAGGCAAGGTCAGGGTTAAGCTCGGTTGTGAAGGGTTACGATCAGTCGCCCAACGAGTTGTCGCATCGCCATCTACTGCCTTTTCAGCTGTAAAGCTCGTACCTGTTTCAACATCTGATGCTGTCACTTCTGCAGCTTTCAGATGATTGGTATTTGGCGTCGCCAATGGCTGAGCTGTTGCTGTCGGTATCACTGTCTCTGGTGATTCCGATGTTCCCGCCGAACTCGTTACGCCACCTGTTTCTCCACTTGCAGGTGGTTGCGGTGCAGGACCTTCAGCTAAAACAGTCTCATGCCCAGCTGCTGCTCCCAAGGCCAAGGCCGAATACAGGACAACAATCCACTTGCCCTTAGATTTTCTGAGTTTTTTCTTCTGAATCATCAAAAGCCTCCTGTTTGTTATATCATCATTTATATTGTATTCGCTTTCTTATTACAAGTCAAGTGTTTATCAGTAAAAATAAGTAAAAATAAGTAAAAATAAGTAAAAATAAGTAAATTAAATACAAAAAAACTGAAGAAAATCCATCTTGCATTCTCTTCAGTCTTAACACTACTATTTTGATAACTTTTAAAACAGGTTTAATCAGATATTTTAAATATTCTTGCCGTCTCTGCACGTTTACTGTTCACCGTGATTATAGATCCCCAATCCGATGCCACTCCTTAGCCATTCTCAAGAAAGACTTTGTTGCCTGAGAATGGCGTCGCACCCATTCTTTACCGATTTTCCTATGGCTTTATTCGGTGAAGCATCCGTGGGAATGGAATGGCTTCACGGATGTGCTTGGTTCCTGCGACAAAGGTGACCATCCGCTCGATACCAATCCCGAAACCACCATGTGGCACTGAGCCGTACTTGCGAAGGTCAAGGTAGAACTCGTACTCTGACTTGTCCATGCCAAGAGCATCCATCTTAGCAACCAGTGCCTCGTAGTCGTCCTCACGCATGGAACCTCCGATGATTTCCCCATAGCCTTCTGGCGCCAAAAGGTCGGCACAGAGCACGCGCTCAGGATTTCCTGGAACTGGCTTCATGTAGAAGGCCTTGAAGCTGGCTGGGTAGTTGACGATAAAGGTCGGTACCCCAAAGTAGTTTGAAATCCAGGTTTCATGTGGTGAACCAAAGTCATCTCCATGCTCCATGTGCTCATAATCAGCGTCTTCGTCATTTTCGTGAGCTTGTAAAAGCGTCACCGCATCGTCATAAGACACCCGCTTGAAGGGCTGGTCGATGTAGGATTTCAGCAAGTCCACATCCCGCTCAAGAGTTTCAAGAGCCTGCGGTGCACGATCGATCACCCCTTGAATCAGAGCTTTGACATAGGCTTCTTGCAAGTCCAGAGATTCATCGTGCGTCAGGAAAGAATACTCTGCATCCATCATCCAGAACTCGGTCAAGTGACGACGGGTTTTGGATTTTTCTGCACGGAATACCGGACCAAAGTCAAACACACGCCCCAGTGCCATGGCACCAGCTTCTAAGTAGAGCTGACCAGATTGGCTCAAGTAAGCTGGCTGACCAAAATAGTCCGTTTCAAAAAGCTCTGTTGAGTCTTCCGCCGCATTCCCTGACAAAATCGGGCTGTCAAACTTGATAAAGCCATTTTGATCAAAGAAGTCATAAGTCGCATAGATGATAGCATTGCGGATTTGCTGAATGGCCACCTGCTTGCGCGAACGCAGCCAGAGGTGGCGATTGTCCATGAGGAAGTCCGTGCCGTGTTCTTTCGGTGTAATCGGGTAATCTTGGCTATCACCGATCAGCTCGATGTCCGTAATGTCCAGCTCGTAGCCGAATTTAGACCTCTCGTCCTCTTTGACAATACCCGTCACGTAAACAGAACTTTCTTGGCTCAAGCGTTTGATAAGGTCAAACTTCGCTGTTCCTTCCTCTTCACCGAATGTCTCAATGAAGTTTGGCTTGAAGGCAACTCCTTGGAAAAAGGCAGTCCCGTCACGCAGTTGCAAAAAGGCAATCTTGCCCTTACCTGACTTATTGGCCACCCAGCTACCGATGGTCACTTCCTGACCAACATGGTCTTTAACTTGGTTAATGGTTACTAATGTTCTAGTCATAATCTTCTCTTTTCTACAAAAATGATTTTTCTTTTTTGATACTTCCTGATGTCGTATGGACGGCAGAGCTAACACGCCAATCCCTATGGGGACTTGGCTAAGCTCTGCACTAGTTCTCACCTAGAAATAGATTCGATTTCTAGGTGAGAACGTCGCAGCACCCACTCATTTAGTCATAGGTGTGGCTCGTTACATTTCTTCCATATATTCTCTCAATCGTCTAACCGCCTCTTTTAGGGTCTCCATATCCGTGGCATAGCTGAGGCGAAGATGACTAGGAGCTCCAAATCCTGCTCCTGTCACCAGAGCGACACCTGTTTGCTCCAAGATATCATTGGTAAAGACGGTCACATCATCAAAGCCTTTCAGTCTCATGGCCTCTGACACCTCTGGAAAGAGGTAGAAGGCTCCTTCTGGCTTGACCACTTCAAAACCTTTCACCTCATTCAAGAGCGGATAAATAGTGTTTAGTCGTTCCTCAAAAGTCGCTCGCATGGCTTCAATTGGCTCTTGGTCACCCGTCAGCGCTTCGATGGTAGCATACTGGGAGACAGTGGTCAGATTAGAGGTCGTCTGGCTGATGATTTTACTCATGGCAGCAATGACGTCTGTCTGCCCTGTCGCCCAGCCCACGCGCCAACCCGTCATGGCATAGGTCTTGGACACCCCATTGACCACGATAGTCTGCTGACGAATGGCTTCTGATAGGCTGGAAATAGGGGTAAAGATCGCTCCATTGTAGACCAAGCGACCATAGATGTCATCAGCCAAAATCAGAATATCATGTTCGACTGCCCAATTTCCAATAGCGGTCAATTCATCAGCTGTGTAAATCATCCCTGTCGGATTAGAGGGCGAGTTCAATAGCAAGACCTTGGTCTGTTGCGTTCTCGCCTGCTCTAGCTGGTCAACTGTGACTTTGAAGTGCTGCTCTTGTCTTGCTTCAACAAAAACAGGTTTGCCTCCTGCCATCTCTACCTGATCAGCATAAGATACCCAGTAAGGGGTCGGAATCAACACCTCATCACCAGCATTGATAACCGCCATGAAAAAGGCATAGAGGATAAATTTGGCACCCGTCGCCACCACGACATCATTCTGGTCAACAGAGTAGCCGTAATAGGTCTCATAGTAACGACTGATGGCCTCCTTTAGAGCTGGCAGACCGCTCGCTACGGTGTAAAAACTAGCAGAGCCATTCTCAATCGCAGCCATCGCCTCTTGCTGAATATGCCGAGGGGTCACAAAGTCAGGCTCTCCCAAGGTCAATTCTAAAATATCTCGCCCTTGAGCTTTTAGACTCTTAGCACGCACCGCTGCCTGCAAGGTCACACTTTCCTGCATGGACAGGACACGGTCAGATAACTTGGTCATACGCTTCCTTTCTCT
Source organism: Streptococcus sp. E24BD (assembly GCF_041807825.1). Classification (NCBI taxonomy): domain Bacteria; kingdom Bacillati; phylum Bacillota; class Bacilli; order Lactobacillales; family Streptococcaceae; genus Streptococcus; species Streptococcus sp. E24BD. The sequence goes on from NZ_JBGTZB010000013.1 coordinate 9,704, forward strand.
AGCCCCAGACGGTGATTAAGTCACCTGTCTCAGCATCAAAAATATAGTATTTTTCCTGACTTTTAATCTCCCAGACAAGTCGGTTGTTATGGCGACCAGCTACTACTCGTTGAGGCACTAGCCCCTCCTCTTCAGCTCGCTTTAGGAGTTCCTCATGACTCAATAGGTTGTCAAGACTGATCAGTTCAGGCTGTTCTTGATGACCTGACAAGAGAAGTAAAATGTCCTGTTCATTGTCATCCTTCCCTCTTATGCTGTAATAAGTGTCTGCGCCATTAAACACTGCAACGTCACTCACATCAGTCAATTTAGCATAATCCCTTGCCAAGTGTTGCAACTGATGTTGTGCGGTCAGGCGTGGTGAAATCGCCAGATAAAAAAATACTAAACCAGTCAGCAGCATCAGTACTAGACTTAACCCTAGCCAAGTGATGACTGTTTTAAACCAATTCCAACGTTCACTCATTAGCCCTCTCCTTGTTTATTTAGCCTTATCTGGCTTATCCTTATTATTATAGCAAAAATCTTGAATTTGGGGTAGGATTTTCTCAATTTTTTCAAGGGTCGTCTCTGCCTGCTGCTCTAGGATGTTCAACAGATCTTTACCGTAGGGCTTGGTGACCAAGCGATTATCTAAGATTAAAACTGCAGATCGTTGGTATTCTCGGCGAGTTCCTCTTCCGAGTGCTTGTTTTAAGCGTAGACCCGCTAGAGGTAAGGCATAGTCATAAAAAGGCTGTTTCCCCTGTTCCTTAAGCTGGGTATTGATTTTCTTGACGAATGGGTCTTTAGGGTTATCGAACGGTAACTTCGGAATGAGAATAATCAGATTATCCTGATCAGCAAAATCTGATCCCTCCCAAAATGTCCCTAGACCTAGTAACACTTGATGTTCGCCTTTGTCAAATCGACGTTTAACGGCACTGGCATTGCCATGCAAATCTTGAGCAAGGTGGGGAAAGTCGATGGCGGTTAAGCGGTCTGAAACGGTTCGCAACATCTGTTTTGAGGTTAATAGGACGAGAATAGGGTAGTTCAGTTCTGATAACTGCCGTAAACGCGCAATCAGGGCATCGAGATAGTGCTCATCACTATCCTGTTTCAGTGTCGGCATACTGGTGTCGACCCAAATGTGCTGATTAGCTGCTCTGCCATTGTCCAACAAATGAACAGAGGAGTTAGGCAAACCTAAGAGATCGGGCAAGGACACGCGCTTGCTAATCGCAATAGTCGCTGAAATGAAATAAGCCTTGGCAGCTTGTAGAAGCTGAGGACTAATGTTCAAAAAATCAAGGTGCGCACCGACTAAAAAGGTCTGACGTTTTCCAGTTTGATAACTCGTTTCAAGCCAAAAATCAGCATAACCTGCCACAACTTCTCTTAAGTCGCGCAAATGTATCTGGTCATATTCGGCCAAATCCTGGCGCAAACTTTCTATCACTTGTTGCCCTACGTCACTGCCTTTGTGCTGATAATAGGTCGTCACCATCCGATTTAGCTGTCGTTGCAGACTTTCCAAAAGACGCCGGTGAAGCAAGTCCTGTTCTTGTCCCAGTAGTTGGTGAATGGTTACTAAGACCTTTGTGACATCTACACGCCGCCTTGAGCTGCTTTCCATAGCGAGGAAAAATCGCTGCGCCTCATCCACCACCAGCAACCTGTCTTTTAGGAGGTCTGGCTGAGCTTGCAAATTAGACAGCAAGAAGGCGTGGTTGGTGACAATAACTTGACTGTTTTGAACACTCTGCTGGCAACGTCGCCAAAAATCAGCCTCAGCAAAAACAGAATAATCATTGAGGCGCCCTGAATGACCAAACTGGTCAATATAGGCATCCAGGCCAAATTTTTGACCAATCTCATCTAAATCTCCAGTTGTCGTTTCAAGTAACCAAACCAGAAGTTTCATCTTGAACAGATTAACCAAACGGTTACTATCTTCTTGTTGTAAACTATCTGAAAAAGTTTGTAAATCAAGGTAATGTTTGGAACTTTTTATGCTGGTCAAACGTATCTGAAAAACATGCGACAATCGTTGCCCTTCCTTGGTCATCAACTGCTCTTGTAACAATTTTGTAGGCACTGCTACAACGATTTGTCTCCCTTTAGCAGCTGCTAGCAAGGGCAAGAGATAACCGTAGGTTTTCCCCAGCCCCGCCTCACCCTGTATAAAGACAGGAGCTGTCTTTGCTAATTCTGAAGACACCACTGCCGCAAAGTCAGATTGCTTTGACCGATCCTCTAGCCCCAAACGCTTAAGATTAGCCTTAAATTCCTCTTCCAACGGCAAAGGCTGAGGCAACACGATCGGTTGTCTGATTAGCAAGTTGTCGACAGCCCACAGATGAGGCTGTGTTCTAGACGAAGCCTGTGCCAAGGCTACCTCAATCACCTGACCCGTTTCATACAAGAGATGATGAGCAAGCCCTGACAAACTCGTCAGGGTTTGCCTTGGCAATCGATGTAACACCTCTATAATGTTCAAAAATAGCTGAGCAGTCGCCAGAGCATCAGAAATCGCCGTATGGGCGGCATCTAAAGACAAACCTAACTCTTGACTGAGACTTTCAAGGCTATATTTTGCAAGCGTCGGAAAACAAACCTGTGCCAAATCAACCGTATCAACACGGGGCGCTCGTAATTCAAATCCCTCTAAAAATAAATGCTCAGCCAATAAATTGGCATCAAAATGAACATTGTGGGCGACAAAAACCCGATCTTCAAGTAAGTGATAAATGGTCTTAGCTACCTGAGAAAAATTAGGAGCAACTGCCAGCTGCTCATCTGTAATTCCTGTCAATGCTACAATAGACTTATCAAGAGACTGATGAGGATTGACATCCGTCTCGTAGGTTGTCACGATTTTCCCTTCTTCAATAATGACAATACCTACCTGAATAATCCTCGCAGTAGAACCCGTTCCCGTCGCCTCCAAATCAACGACCGCATAACTTGGTACAATTTTATCGTTCATGACTTAATTATAGCATAAAATAGCTAGAGTATTTACCTTCTTTCAATTCAAATAGGCACAATCACTCCTGAAGGCAGCAGCAAAAGCTTGTGATAATCGATTATTTTAAAAACAAGAAGACGCCTAGGATAAATCTCCTAGACGTTCCACTAACATTGACTTATTTTTCTAGTAATAAGCCATGTATCACATAAATAAAAAATATGGCTTAGAAGAGTCCATATTTGTTCCATCATGATACTATTATACCAAATTCACGCTCCTATTGTTAGCAAAAACCATAAGAGAGCACTTTACAGTTTTTTCTTGAAACGGCTAGCTTTTCTAGACAAAAAGACCAACTCATTTAAAGCCGGTCCAAAAGAAAGTTATTAGATTTACTAACCCTTATCCCAATATGAAAAAACGGATAATCCTCAACTAATTCGTCATCCCATGTAAAACAGCAGGTACGTCTAAGATACTTGCAATACAGACATCGCTTATCTGTTGCATATTTTCAGGTGCATATTGCCCAAAGCCTTGCAAGATACGGATGACTCGCATTCCTATCTTTTTGGCAGGAATAATATCATTATCTATCCGATCTCCGATATAAATCGCCTGTTTAGCTGAAATATCTGCCTTAGTGAGAGCATATTGAAATATTTCCTTATTTGGCTTTTTCATCCCTACATCGGACGAGGCAATTACTAACTCAAAGTATGGACGTATCTTCCACCCTTCTAAACGTCCCTGCAAGCCTAAACCTTGATTGGCAATAATCCCTAATTTATAAGTTTTCGTTAATGTTGCCAACATGTCTACAACACCTGGATAGACCGTTTCAAATGCATGCGACCACTTCGGTCGTGCCACGTCAAATGAAACAAAGAAATTCCAAGCACTTGTTATTGGATCAGATCCTTCCTTGGCAAACTGCAGCATCTTATCATAAAACTTCTGCTCGTCTACCTCTATACCAATTTCTTGTAACTGATGTACGCACCGTTTAATAAAATCTTGATAAGCTAACTCTTCATCAACCAAGGTCGAACCAATATCAAAATACAACCACTTTTTTCCCATCTCTCCTCCCATCTACAGGAAAACAGCCTAGGTAAAACCGAGACTGTTTTTAATCTATGTCAGATTATTTTTTCAAGTTATTAACAATAGTAGATAACAGCCTAAAACAAGCCTAATTTTAACCTTTAGAAAACCTAATTTAGCTATAATGGATAAACTAGGGTAACACACAATAAAGGCAAAGGGTAATAAAAATAGGTAACAAATTGACGAGTTCAGCAGGCAAGGGAAAAGGACGATTAAACGTGCTTTTCTTTTTGCATCTAGATTTATTTTTTACGCTGTTTTTGTGCTATCTTCTAGCTCACGCCGCTAAGTTCTTCTAGCTTTTTTGGCTGATACCTTTTTCGTTTCTAGCCTCGATAAGCTCACTCATGATAGCAACTCTCATATCACTTTCTCGGATTTCCTCTAGTGACAAAAGTTCTTTCTGAATATCTCGCCAGTTACTACCAATAGCACCATTAGTTACCATTGATTTTCTCCGTATCAATAAATATCTTTACGATGTCCAAATTCAAGTGCCAAAATCACTAACTTGTCATCTTGAATATCACATATCAGCCTATAATCACCAATACGATAACGCCATTCGTTGGCATGATTACCCGTTAAACCCTTACCGTTGGCTCGTGGGGTTTCTGTACCGTCTAAATGCTTATCTACCCATGCAAAAAGCAGCCTTTGGATAGATTTATCTAGCTTTCTAATCTGCTTTTGAGCCTTTTTTGAATACTCTATACGGTACATTTACAAGCCCAGCTCTTTCTTAAAATCGGCATGGCTGATTGTTTCAGGGTCTGCTTGATACTCTGCATAGGCTTGCTTATAGATTTTCAAATCATACTCATCTTCAATATCACGCTCCAAGGCTTTCTTAAAAAGACTTGATAGGCTTTGTCCTGTGAGTTGGGCATAGCTCTTGAAAAAGACTTCTTCTTCTTGATTTAATCTGATGGTTACTGTACTCATGATGTTTACCTCGTTTCTTTGTGTTACATTGTAACACATTTATTAAGGATTGTCAATTAACATCATAGCATACTCACGCACCTCTCGCTACTGTATTTCTAGTGTTACCTAGTGTTTTTAGTCTATCCTGCTTATCGTTGTCTGGATGCATTATAGCAGAAAAGCCCAGCAGGTGCTAGGCTTAGGATTGCAATCTTCGCTCTGCAATAGCCTTAGTTAAGGTCTGACTAAAGTTAATCCCTAACTCACGCCCCACCTTATCCGCCCATCTTGGGATTGTTAAGGTCTTTTTGATAGGCTCTTGCTGTCCTAGATATTCTGCCACATCAACAGTCACAAGCGAGATAAAAGACTTGTCTGGGTCATAAGTCAAGGTAAAATCGGCATCATCTTTGAATGGGTCATTATCAATCAAGGATAGGCTGTTAATGCTTGATGGTTGAGGTACTGGCTCGCCGTTCTCGATATAATGCGAGACCATCATACCTAGATATTCTGCTCCCATCGCCATAGCATCTGTAATACTACTTCCTTGTGTACCTGACCCCTCAATATCGGGAAAATGTACAAAGTAAGGGACTGTATTTTCGCCCTCTGTATCGTCATAATAAAATAAAGCTGGATAAGTTACTAACATGTGCTACCTCCTGCAAAATCCAAAGAAAACCTAGGGCTAGCTTATAGTAGCCCTGCTTGCTTTCTAATACCCCGTTCGGTGTATTTATTGATTTCACCGTGGGGAACGGTTATCGGTCGCTCTCCTGCCTTTTCTAGCTTGATATGCGATCCCTTGCCACCCTTGGTCTTTATCCAACCATGAGCGGTCAAGAGCTTAACCGTTTCTTTTTGTGTCATCGGCATAGTACTCTACCTCCTGACAACTCTATTATATCATACGTGTCATACGTGTCAAGTGATTTAATCAAAAAAGCCCAAAAGGGCTAACATGTTGTAGTGACTAGTATAATCAACACGGAAAGTCTATCCCTCACAAGATAGCTCTCTACCAGATTTGCTCTGGTGGGCAGGTGTCGGCTATGCGACTTGATAACAAATTATAGCATATTTTACTGAAAATTAAAAGCTAAAACTTGCACCATCTATAAACGCCATATAAAGGCCGTATAGCGATTTTAGGCGGTGCGTGCCTATTTCTCTGACTAGGTAGCTAATCGCCTAATTTCCCCTGTTCTCGTGGCTTTGTGTGGCCTATGACAACCTTAGCCTAATCTTAGCCCTTTTTAAGGTCACGCTCCACCCTATCCAGTTCCTCGATGGCCTGCTTATGCAGTCTGCGAATATCAGTATCTGGCAAATTCAAACTTTGGGGCAAGTCTTTCCATTTTATACCGTCTCTGTACCTTACAAGCAAGATTTCACGGTGTAAAGGGCTGTCTAGTCTGTTGATTAAATCTATCACAGCTTGCCGTTTGGCTTTTAGCTGCTTAATGCTATCCAGGGTTTGCTCCTCCCACTCCGCCAAGTTATCAGCAAAAAAGTCATAGATGGGATAACCCTGTGCTAGCTCCTCCTCTAGGTTTTTGATAAATGGGGCTAGGTCTTTCAGCTCATTTAGTTGCTCCTTAATTGTCATCTTCATATCATCACTCAATAGGGGGCAAACCTAAAGTATCAAGCTCTGGCATCTCCCCTGCCCACTCATCAACAAATACCAATTTTTCTGCCTCCGTGGCATCTATCGCCTGTGCCTCCCTGTTTTTATGCCTCAAGAGCTTAATCCGTTCTCTCTGCTCTTGCCTGTCTAGCTCATCTTTTTCAGCAACAACTTTAACAATCAACTCTGATGCTCTAACATTTCCTCTGACAGCTTTCTGAAATAAGGACAAGGCTAGCAAAGTCTGATTATCGGTGGGCAGACCCATCTCTTCTAGCATAGCCCTAGTATTTGGATTGCTGACTTCTGCTGTCAAAATAATGTCTAATGCTCGCTTTAAGTCTGCTCTCTTTCGTCTAGCAGCAGCTGATGCCTTACCACCTTTAGACGATATAGCTCGCTGTTCTTCTTTGGTTCGCTTGGTTACTGGTATTAGGTTATGCTCATTTGCCATTTCATACCTCCATAGAAAAATAAAGGGGGGTGTCAGCCCCTTTATAAATCCAAATACTCCCCTAAACGGGCATCAAGAGCGGTTACTTCTGCACTGACCACCATATCCATTGTGACAGCCAAAATTTTATCACCGTTGATTTGTAACCGCCCCTCAAAAAATGCTAGTTGTTGTTTGAAAAAGTCAATAAGGTTAGTTAATGCCTGTTCTGCGGTGTAATCCTGCATATTTACAAACAGCTCTGGCTGTTGTTTGGCAATCTCATTAAGCTTCTTAATCGCTAACGGCTTATGCTTGAATTTTTCATAGTAAGTCACCAGCTCATCTTTGGTCATTTCCATACTAGCTAGCAAATTCAATTCTGCCACGTCATCAGCAGTTACTGACAGCTCTTTTTCTTTGAGTTTGGCTCATTCTTGCTCATGCACTCGGTCAATATTATCTATAATTTGATTGTACGTGGTGCGTGCATAGGTGTTACCCTCTGCTTTGTACTTCTCAAGCTCCTGTTTTGCCCGTTGCTCGCCAATCATACCAGCAGCTAACCGCTTATTAAAATCTTCTTGCATAGCAATATAACCTGTCATATAACCGTGTTTTTTCTTAGCAAAAGCCTTGATGTCGTTTTTAATTATTGTAAGTGTCATGTTGTACCTCCCTATGACTTATGACAACGAAAAAGAGGTATGACAAAAGAGCGTTAAAACTCAATTATCATACCTCTAGTTTTTCTAGTCAGTATATTTTTTATAGTTGCTCCCCTGCGGTCACTTCCTTGTAAACTAACACACCATTTTGGCTTTTTAGCTTAACAGTTCCATGCTCTGGGGGTGTCACTTGCTTTATTATACCATTTTTCATATAGAGAATGCAACCATTTTTTAGCAAAGCCTCTAATTTTTTATCATCTGATTGTGTCATTTTATACCTCCTATTTGATTTTCAAATAATATTTCTTGCCCTAAACCTTGATTTTATAAGTTTTTTCAGTTGGTAAAGGGAATTTATTACCCCGTTTTGTTACCTAATAAGGTCTGATAGACTATGAATATCAATGCCTATTGCTCTTAGCAAATGGATTGATAAGGCGAGAACTACAAAGCTGATTATCAACACAATAGGGATTGTAACCCCTGTGATTAAACACATTTTCAACCACCACATTACATCGCTGTCTGAATTTATCCATTTCATTATTTCGCCTCCTGTTCTTTGCTTTATCTTAGCTTCGATTGATTAGATGCTCTTCTACTCAACCATTTTCTCATTGTTCATTCATTGTTCAACACCACAAGCTCATACAAGCCCTGTACAGCCGTTTTAAGTCACGCTAGATAATTTCTACCACCCAACAATTAAAACAGCTGATATGGGCTTTTTGATGGCTCTATGAGCCTAAAAGTTCTTGGTACGTTCTTGGTTAACTATAAAGTGCCATTTTCTCTTAGTCGATTGATAGCGTACCGTTTACCCGCAATACCAAAAGCCTTATAACTATTTCCCTCAAGACCTTTCAAAATGCGGTTATAAATCTTGTCACCGTAATAGCGTTTGAGTTGCTGACTATCCAGATTTGTTGTAAAAATCGTTGTTTCTCGATGGTTCAACACATCGAAAATTAAATCCCTTTCAGTTTTTCCGATTTCTCCGCTTATTTCACCAATATCATCTAAAATCAGATAGTCAACCCCTGTCAGTAACCTTTTAGCATCATGGGCGGTCAGTTTAGCGTTTCTGCCATAGTTCCAGCCCTCTTGAATTTCCTTGATAATCTCGGTCAGACTAATGAATAGGACACTTTTAGGCTCTCCCTTAGCCTTGTAGCCCTCGTTGATAGCTTTAGCCATAGCAAGACTTAAATGGCTCTTTCCGATGCCTGGGTCGCCTGTTATCAGAGTATTACCTTTCATGCCTCCTAGATACTTTTCAGACTGTTCTACGACAAATTCCAGTAGCTGGTTTTCATTTTGGTTGCTCACCTTGAAAGTATCAAAGCTAGCTCCTTGCAACTCTGAGGGGATATTGCTATCACGCTCCAAAACGTGGTAGGTTTCGGAGTATAGTTGCTGATTGAGTGAGCTTGATATTCTTGCTTGATTTTCTTGTTCCGTTTGCTCCATGCGACAAAGTGGGCAAAAAGGGGGGATGTGACGTTTTGCCTTAATTGCCTCATAGTTTGCATTTCTGCCAATTGTTGTTGTCAGCGGTTTTGGGATTTGTTGTAAGTTTATACTGTGTATCGGGCAAACCTCATGTATCTCTACTGCCTGCGGTATATCAAAACTCGCTTTTAATGTCATCTGTATAACCTCCTAAAATGGATATTCTGGCGTGGGTTGCCATTCTTCCTGTGTCATCGGCTTTTTAGTGTCCGCTGACTTGGTGCGTGATTTCTTGGCATTATGCACTAACTCAACTGTCAGCAGGTTGTCAGACTTCCAACGGTTAAGAATAGCTCTGATATAGGCAAAATTAGCCTTCCCTTGTCCTACTGCCTCACGCAAAGCCTCTTGGATAAGGTCAGGGCTAAAATCCTGCAACATATAACCTAGCTCCTCTTGTTGCATAGGTGATAGCGGTCTGCCTGTCTCCTGCTCGAATGATTTGTAAAGAGTGACAAAATCTTGAGAATGGATAGGGGTGGGGGTGGTAGGTTGTTCTTTCTCTACTTCTACCTCTTTCTCTTTATCTAACTCTTTCTCTATCTCTGTCTTACACGTAGTTAACGTTGTAAGCCCATCAGTTAACATTGTAAGATTATTGTTTTTCTTCCGTTGCTCTTTGCGATATTCACGCATATATGCTGCTTGGTTAGTCTCCTGTTGTACCAAGGCTTTAGCTTGTGGTAGCTCTGCGTTTTTATCCTCGTCGATTTGGATAAGACCACATTTCGTAAAATATGCCATGGTCATATCTATGTCATCTTCTGAAACATCTAACTTTAGAGCTAACTCCTCCTTTAGTGTTTCAAAATAACCCTCATAGTAAAGAATGCAATCACTATCTAGGCTCTCAAGCATCAAGCGGATATAAATAACTGTCATTGTATAGCCACCTGGAACTGTCTTTAGTCGCTTGATAAAGATATTATCAAAAAACTTTTTATCAATCTTGAGCCAAAAATAAATCTTTGTTTTTGCCACTAATTAACTTCACCTGCCCATCTATCTTCATTGATTTTCTTAAAAATGTCATATACTGGGTTATCATCTGGGATAACATACCCTGTAATATCATCTAGCTCTGTACCGTCTGCCATCACATGGCTAACGGTGTAATGTTGTTTAACCATTCTTACCTCCAAATCGTTTTATTCTGTGACTGTTTCAGCCTGTCTAGCAGGCTCTCACGCTCCGCCTCTGCGACTTTATCGCTGATAAAGGCAACATCAAGGGTAGGCAAATAAAAGCCCTTACCTCGCCATCTAGTGCTGTCTATAATGACTATCTGCATTGTTTACCTCCTAACTAACTGCTAAAAACAAGTAAATATCACTAGGGCGATAAAAGATTTTTCTAGCTCCATCCACGGGGGCTTGATACCTTTTCAGTCCCATATCTTCCCATCTGTTCAGCGTTGGCTCTGATATATCCAGTATCTCTAATAACTCCTTGCGTGTTATCAAATCTAGTTTACCTGCTCTCTGTTTCTCTAGCTCAACAAGGGTATTTAGAGCTTGTTTCAGCTCTTTCAACCCTTCTAGCTGGATTTCTTTAGATAGAACTTCCATCAATTATCACCTCGCTTTATTTGTTCATCAATAACAGCTGTATGTTCTGTTACAAGGTGTTTTAAGGCATTGGTAGCTACTTTTAACAATGCTTGTGCCTTTTCTGGGGCAATATCGCTATCTACTGCCTCTAAAACCGTGATACAATCCTCAAGTTCTGTCAGTAGCAACTCATAACCACCTATAATCTTATCTCCCATGTTTTCTGATAGCCTCCTGTTCTTTTTCGTCATCATAAGCCATCAAGTCAAAAGCGATTAAATCCAGCTCCCTATATAGTTGCTCCGCTTGAGCATAAAAGGTAACAAAAGCCTCATGCATTTGGCAGCGTAAAATAGTGGCATCAACCCCGTGTCTATTCGCTAAAATAAGAGCGTTACTATACCCTTTTATCATCTCAATACGTGGTAACATATCGGCTAACTGGTTACCGTAGCGTTTAATTTCATCTGTGGTCATTGTATTTTTCCTCCGTCTTTGGTAAAATGTAGTAAATAGTATTTCAAAGGGGCTGTTCCCCTATGTAAATACCCTAACAACAAATCCGCTTGCCTGCTTGTTGTTTATTTGGTCGAGGTCGTATGCGTTTGGTTTGGTTGCCTGCATACGGCTTTTTCTTTGCTCTGTGAGCCTATGTTTGGTTGTTTTTCAAATTGATTTAAGGTTAATCAACCAGCCATGTCATAGCTGTTGGTGAGTAAGACTGTCCCATGCCAAAGACAGGGTCATCTACCATCTGTTCAACTTCGCTTGGGTGGTAGTCGTCAAGAACCTTTAAAATATAGCCTAGATGCAACTTGTCTTTAGCTGCGCAATAGTTGATAACTTCCTCAAAATAAGGCAAACCATAAAAGACAACTAGCGGTCTAGCCTCTTGTAAAAAGCTCATCGTGACAGCACCGCTATAGCCGTAAAGTCTCAAGATTTCCCAAATACCAAAGCAATAATGGTCTGGTCCGGGTGTCTCCCAATCAATCTTGACAACTTGAGGGCGACGGCGCAAGCCCTCACGGATAAACTCGGTATGTGTTCTAATGAGCGGTTGCTCTCTGGTCAACAACGCCTGTCTCATGCGCTCGAATTGCTCGATATAGGCTAGTTTGTACTTAGTCGCCTCTTTGCCTGTGTAACTCATGACTAAAAATGTAAAACCTTTTTGGTTCATGTAATAGCAAGGTTTATTCCTGCCGTAGCTATCTGGGTAGGTGTCAGCATAAAAATAGGTATCTGGTGAGATATAGTCAAAATTGTCTTCATCTCCTAACTCATCGATGTCTGCTATCCGTTTGCGAATATCTTTCAGCACTCGATGATGCTCTTTACCGAATTTATCCGCTACTGTCAAACTGTCAACGACTAAATCGCCGTTGCGTAAAATGATGTTATAATCCATCTTGCCTGCCTCTCTAGTCATCTTTTAGCCAGCGTTCCACCCTGTCATAGATGTCACGCCGTAGGTCATAATCGCCCTGCTCAATCAGCGATAGGGTCTTATAGGTCGTTCCCAGCTCTTGGGCTAGGTCTTTCATGGTCTGACGGTTCACGGCTCTCTTGATACGAATACGCTCCGCCATATCGTGAGTGATAAGCATTGATGTCCTCCTTTGTCTTTTAATAGCCAAGCGTGAAAGGTAGTAAGGTTTGAGTGCTTGGGTTGTGTATCCGTTTCGGATAATACAATATTGATTATGTACCCGTTTTTGTTACTTGTCAACAACTTTTTTATTTTTTTGTAACTTTTTTTGATACTTTTCTAAAATCGTGATATAATCAAGTGGAAAGGTAGTAAACTCATGGAAAATAAAATTAAAGACTTACGCAAAGAAAAAGGGCTAACCCAGCAAGAGCTAGCCGAGGAAATAGGTGTTTCAAAGCTGACCATACTCCGTTGGGAGCAAGGCCAACGTGATATCAAATCCGACAAAGCCCAGCAACTAGCGGACTATTTTGGAGTGCAAGTTTCTTACCTCTTGGGTCATAGCGGTTTCAGGACTTGGTCAGAGGAGGATTTTTTCTATACTACGGGTTATCCGATGGTGATGCCTGATTTAAATGATGCTTCTGATAATGATGAGAAAAATAGCGAACAGTCATTTGATGACTATCTCTCAAAATACAATACAGTCATATCTAAACTTTCAAAACTAAAAGATGATGATTTTGATTTAATAAGCAAACTCATCGACCGTATGCATAAAAAGGACTAAACAGATGCCGTTATTATCCTCCTTAAAAAAACTATTCTCAAAAACTAGCACTATACCAGAACCGCCTACAAGAGACCAAATAAAAATCTATGGTAAAGAAATAGACGACCCTGATTTTTATGAGCATGTTTACCCTTGGGCAAAACAGCAAATAGCCGAACCCAACATAGTTATCTCTGATTTAATCTTGCTCTGGGTTATAAAGCGGCTTGGTCTATTTACTGAAAAATACCCTGTTCATCTCTCTAGGAACTACGGCGTAACAGACTATGGCGTTGCCACTCTTCGATTGATAAATCTTGGGCTTTTGGAACAAGATGGATTACTCACACCAAAAGGGAAAGAACTAATCAACAATAATCAGCATTACATAAAACTACACAAATCTGGCTGGGTGACTGACGAGGATAAGGCTGCAAACAGAGCAAGTTATGAAGCTTTCAGAACCAAACACGCTGACTATCTCGACCAAATAGATCTGAAAGACAGCGCCAAAGAACTAAGAGAACAGATAGCATTTGATAAGTTAAGAGATGAGGGCTGGAAACTATTTGAAAAAGGCGAAAGATTATCCAAACAAAAGCAATACCAACAGTCAAATGAGTTGCTACTGCCACTCATCGGACAAAAAGGGGTTGATTTTACAGCACCACTTTACGAACGTATCGCTATAAACTACCGTGGTTTGAAAGACTATCAAGCTGAGATAGCTATCTGTGAAAATTTCTTAAAATATGAACAACCTAAATACGGTGGTGATATGTGGATAGATACATTCAAAAAACGCATAGCATTTTCTGGAAAGAAACTCATCCAAAACAAAGGCTAACAATAACGCTATAACCCCCAAATGTTGGGTTTTGTTGGGAATAAATGTCAAGTTGTGTCAAGTTTATCCACTACTAAACCTATTCAATATTTTCAACATCCTGTGACTATCACGCTCCTATAACCCCCATACAGCCGTTTTAACCCTCGGCGGTATAATTTTACCACGCACCCCAAAACAAACGATTACAGCCCTATTCTCGTGCCTCTAGCGACGATATAGAGACAATCCATGTATAAATACCTTAACAACAAATCCGCTTGCCTGCTGATGGAAAGGAAACATACATGAATATCAAACAAATTACAAAGCAAAATGGCAAAATCGTTTATCGGGCTAGCGTTTATCTTGGCATTGACCAGATGACAGGTAAAAAGACACGCACCACGGTGACGGCATCAACTCAAAAGGGCGTAAAAGCAAAGGCTAAAACAGCTATCAGCGAGTTTATTGCTAACGGCTCAACCAGAAAGCCAAAACCAACCATCACGACCTATAAAGAGCTTGTCTCCCTCTGGTGGGATAGTTACAAGCATACAGTCAAGCCTAATACTGTACAATCAATGTCTGGGACTATCAAAAAGCACCTGCTACCTGTTTTTGGTGATTACAGGGTGGATAAGCTCACGACCCCTATTATCCAGCAACAGGTCAATAAATGGGCAAATAAAGCCAATAGCGGTGAGAAAGGGGCTTTTGCTAACTATGGCTTACTCCATAACCTCAACCGCCGCATCTTGCAATATGGCGTAGCTATGCAACTGATGCCGTTCAATCCAGCTCGTGAGGTTATTATGCCACGTAAAAGGCAAACCGAACAGAAAAAGGTCAAGTGCCTAGATAAGCAAGAGCTAAAAACGTTCTTGGCTTATCTCGATACCCTCGACCAATCAAACTATACTACTCTATTCGATGTCACGCTTTATAAGCTCTTGCTGGCTACTGGTTGCCGTATTAGTGAGGCTTTGGCTCTTGAATGGGCTGATATTGACCTAAACAAGGGTATTATCAGCATCAATAAGACCCTAAACCGTCAGAATGGGCTAAACAGCCCTAAATCAAATGCTGGCTATCGTGATATACCAATAGACCAGGCAACGCTACTCATGCTCAAGCAATACAAAAACCGCCAACAAATCGAAAGCTGGCAACTTGGGCGGTCTGAGACGGTTGTATTCTCTGTGTTTACGCAAAAATATGCTTACTCTGGTTCGTTGAGACAGCGACTAAAAAAACACTTTGCAGCTGCTGGCGTGCCCTATGTCTCTTTTCATGGCTTCAGACACACGCACACGTCACTGATTTTGTATGCTGGGGTCAATGCCAAAGATGCTCAATATCGGCTAGGACACTCAAGCGCCAATCTCACACAAAACACTTACTGGCATGTTGACAATGACCAGATACAAAAAACGGCTATCACCTATGCAACAGCCGTCAATAATTTATAAAATAGCTAGGGTTACCCCTCTGGGGTTTGCCCTTTCTCTGCACCAAAAATCAGCTTTTGGGGTAACAAAGGGGTAACAAATTGAAAAAAGCACCTTGGGAAACCGCCCCAAAGTGCTGGTATAGTAAGGTTTTACCCCTTACATACTATTTTTTCAAGTTATAGAATGACTTAATCCCTTTGTACTGAGCAACGTCAGCCAATTGATCTTCGATACGAAGCAATTGGTTGTATTTCGCGATACGGTCTGTACGTGAGAGTGAACCTGTTTTGATTTGACCAGCGTTTGTCGCAACAGCGATGTCAGCGATGGTTGAATCTTCAGTTTCACCTGAGCGGTGAGAAACAACAGCAGTGTAGCCAGCTTCTTTAGCCATTTCAATCGCTTCAAAAGTCTCAGTAAGTGTACCGATTTGGTTAACTTTGATGAGGATTGAGTTAGCAGCACCTTCTTGGATACCGCGAGCAAGGTAGTCAGTGTTTGTCACGAAGAAGTCGTCACCAACTAATTGTACACGTTTACCAAGACGCTCAGTGAGGGCTTTCCAACCATCCCAGTCGTTCTCATCCATACCATCTTCGATGGTGATGATTGGGTACTTGTTAACCAACTCTTCCAAGTAGTCAACCTGCTCAGCAGACGTACGAACGGCACCGCCAGGACCTTCAAATTTAGTGTAGTCGTAAACACCGCGCTCTTTGTCGTAGAACTCTGATGAGGCACAGTCAAAACCAATCATGATGCCGTTTTCGCCAGCTTCATAGCCTGCAGCTTCGATCGCGGCAAGAATGGTTTCTACACCGTCTTCAGTGCCTTCAAACTTAGGTGCAAAACCACCTTCGTCACCAACAGCTGTTACCAAACCGCGAGACTTAAGGATTTTCTTAAGGGCATGGAAGACTTCAGCACCCCAACGCAAACCTTCTTTGAATGATGGTGCGCCAACTGGCATGATCATGAACTCTTGGAAAGCGATAGGAGCGTCTGAGTGAGAACCACCATTGATGATGTTCATCATTGGTGTTGGCAACACTTTAGCGTTGAAACCACCAAGGTAGTTGTAAAGTGGCACTTCAAGGTAGTCCGCAGCTGCACGCGCAACAGCGATAGACACACCAAGGATAGCGTTAGCACCAAGTTTACCTTTGTTAGGTGTACCATCAAGAGCAATCATCGCACGGTCGATACCTTGTTGGTCGCGAACGTCAAAACCGATAATCGCTTCAGCGATGACATTGTTCACGTTGTCAACCGCTTTTTGAGTACCAAGACCAAGGTAACGAGACTTATCGCCATCACGAAGCTCAACTGCTTCATGCTCACCAGTAGAGGCACCTGAAGGTACCATACCGCGTCCGAATGCACCTGATTCTGTATAAACTTCAACTTCAAGAGTTGGGTTACCGCGTGAGTCGAGGACTTCGCGAGCGTAAACATCAGTAATAATTGACATTATTGACTCTCCTTATGAGTTTTAATTTGTTACCTTTTTATCTTATCATAAAATGGCCAGATAATCAAATCAAAATCTTAAAAGTCCGTAAAAAGTTAAAAACGTGTATAATAGTTAGTGATTTCATCATAAGGAGACACTAATGACATTAGACCAAAAAATTCAACAGATGGCAACAGGCGAACATCGGCTTGACCCTGACCAACAGAGGCACTACCTCGGCACATTTGCTGAACGGGTGGTGCTTTTAGGGACAATAGCTAACGCTCAGCACCCCGTCTTCATCAAGAATCTTGACACCGTTCTGCAAGATTATCACAGAAAATACGCCCACCTTCACCTAAAGCTCTCTGCTCGTCTGGATAACGCTCTTGAAATATCTTACCTAAAAGCTGCTCAAGCAATTGGTATCCAAGCAACAGTTGTTGATGAGGATAAGGCACAGTCGCCTTATGGGTTTGTCCTTCATACAGATAAGGCTGAACAGCTATCAGAAATCGAGGTACAGGAACTCTATCCCGACTACTTTGTCGATGAGCCTACTCAGCCTACCAAAAAATCGCTCTGGAAAAAGCTGTTTGGTTAGATGAGATTAGTCACTAAATTCATCACACTAATACCAATTATAGCAATCGTCAAAGCTAAAAATAGTACATTTACTTGCTTATCAGTCAAGCGGCGATGTCCCCATGTCCCAATCATTCCACCAGCAACGGCAACGACTATCAGCAGACCAACAAAGCCAAGGCTAACTCCATAGCTCTGCCATTTCCAAACGATTAAGGTAATCTTGGGCAATTGTGCAAAGAAAATCATAGCTAGGGAGTACATGGCGGCTTCTTTGACCGTATATGAAAAGAGTATCACGAGAACAGCGATGTTAAGTGGCCCGCCTCCAATGCCTAAGAAAATCGACAGCATCCCAATGACAAGACCTAAAAAAGTAATCAACCAAGCATTATTGACACGATAGGTGGGGAGACTTTCCTTTTTGATGTGATAGCCGGTGGTAAAGAGCAAAACAAGAATAAGAAGTCCTGCTTGCCAGGCTTTGACGGTTTCATTCGGGACACTACTGGTCATCTGATGAAACAGTTGCTCTCCAAAAAAGCCACCACAGACTGAGCCCGCACTTAGACCGACTAAAACCGTTGAATCAACAGTAGGCTTTATACAGAGTTGGCGCACAAGCGAACTCAAACACATGGTAAAAACTGCGATTGACGAATAAGCGCCAATGACGATAGCAGAATCATAACCCAGCCTGTCAAAAATTGGCTTAATAATGGCGCCACCCCCAACGCCAGTCACAGCACCGATACAAGTGGCGAAAAATACAACTAAAAGGTAAATCACATAAATCATACTGACCTCCTATCTTGGCAATTAGATTAACTTATGAAAATCACTCTATTAACAAGCATAAATCGAGCAAACCTCTCTTTTTAGTCTACACTAAGTTCACACAAGTGGCAAGCCTCTTGACAGAGGCTAAGCCATCTGCTATCATTGACTTCCCTATCAACTAAGTAAAGGAGCAAAAATGACAACAGAAATTTGGGATGCTTATCTAGCTGATGGTACCCTTGCTGATTTGAAACTGACCCGAGGAGAGCCCATTCCAGACGGGTATTATCACCTAGTTGTTGAAGCCATGGTTTGCCATGAAGATGGGAGTTTACTATTTGTCAAACGCGCTGCTTGCCGAGCGAGTTTCCCTAATTATTGGGAATTTTCTTGTGGTGGTTCTGCCCTAGCGGGCGAAATGGCAGAGCAGGCTATTAAGCGAGAAGTCTTAGAAGAAACTGGACTAAGCCTCGATAAACTGTCACTTTACAACACCTATTTTGACGATCGCTACCACTGCTACTTCCATATTTTTCAAGCCATGACGACAAACGATAAAAAGGCAGTTCAATTACAAATCGAAGAAACAGCTGATTACCGCTGGGTGTCACCATCAGAACTGCCCCTTTTCATTGAAAACCACCTCTTAATTCCCAGTCAAAAAGCGGCTATTACTGAACTTTTCTTACACTGAAAATATGTTCTTCCTCTGTCGACTGCCTGAATCCTTTATACCTTTGATTCATTACCATAGAAGGTTGGCATTATCGGTCAGCCTTTTTATTTTTACGATCAATGAGGAACTTATAGCACAATTAGATTAGAATGCTCAAATAATTGTTCTTTAGTTAACAACCATTACAAGGTTGATTTTTTATTGTGACATGATGTTCATTGCGTACAAAAGGACTGGAAAATTCCAGCCCTTTATTAAAATCTAATCATTTCTCTCGTTTTTTCATACGACGTTACAAACCGTTCTGTCACTCCTGGCTCAACAATTTCCAAAGCATAGGAAATTTCATCGAAGGCTGCACGGTAATCATACTCAACCTCAAAATAATGAAGAGCTGCTTCAAAACTAGCTTGGACATTCTTGTCAAAATTTCTGTAGCGGTTTGAATACTGTAACAATTGCTCGGTCAAGGTAGCATACTGGACAACGGTATAAGCTGTCTCTTCAAGCTTAGCCATGGCACTATCAGAGGCTTCAGTCAAACGATTGACTGCCTGAATATCGATGCGATGGCGGTCAAGCTCAGCCATGAGCGCTTCCACTTGTGAGCTAGTGGTAAAGAAAATGCTCAGAAATTCTTGTGGCACACCTGGCATATGGCGTTTTTCTATAAAACGTTTAATGATATGAAGACGGTTGATAGATTGCTCCATCAGCTGACGAGCTTCTACTTCTTTTTTATCAATCTCTTTAAGATGAGTCGTCAGAGATAACTGTTCTTGCTCGATACCTTCTAACCCTTTCACTGCCGTGCTATAACGCGTTTCCAAAGTTGAGAATGGTTCTTCTGGCAACTGACTGTCATCCAAATGCGCCAATGAGCCTTCTTCCAATTTTTCAATCTGACGGCTTAACCCTTTCAGGGTACTGCTATCTGCATCATCCAGAATGTAGTACTGTTGCAAGCGAAGAATTTCTTCTTGTAACTTGCTATGATTAGTTTTCACATGCTCCAAGTAAGATGGCAAGCGACGGATAAGTCTTTTCACTTCTCGTTGAGCAGCAATCTCTTTCTCGAAGAGTTCATAAAGGCTATCAAGACGTGCTTGGATGTCTTCTATACCTGCCTCTGCTTTGTCTAACTCTAAACCAGCCAAATCATTTTTCCCAGCTGTAATGGCTTCACGAATGGTCTGGAAACGCTGTTCAATCGGTTGGTCTCCAAAATGATAGTTCTCTTCTAAGAGTTTCGCATAACCTGTTTCCAGGTCATCTAGCTGATCTGCTAGTCTATCTTGTAGCTCTTTAGCTAGTCCAGGGACCTTTTCGCTAATTTGACCCAACGCAATGGTGTGCTCTTCAGCACGCTCCAAGATCTCTGCTGCTTCGAGTGGATCCCCTGATGTGTTCAAGGCTACAAATTGAGAAAACTCGGTTTGGATATTTGATAATTGCTTGTTGATTTCAGTAAGAGCAGGACCAAACTCGCTCTCTTTTGAGGAAATGCCTTCCTGCAACTCTTCATACAGGTCAAGTGCATACTTCACACGTGCACTATTTTTTTCTTCCTGTTCTTTGAGAGTTACTAACCCTTGACGAATATTTGATAATTCCGTCTCCGTCTCTTTAAGCTGTGCATCAATAGCTTCCACTGATTTTTTTACTTTAAAGAAATGGAAGGTGTCATTAAAAACTTCAGCCTCTTCTATGTCCTCTTCCAACTGCTTAAATGTCTCTGTTGTTAAAATAGCCCATCGTTCCTTCCAAGAATCAAATTCTTCTTGGCTTTGACCAACCAACTGGAGCTGGTTAATCGCTTCGATATCATCAGAGACTGGCTGGGACATCAGCCCTTCTTTTCGTTTGTCTAATTCGGCAATAATACCGTCATTTTTCCGTCTAACAAATACACTGACAAGGTAGCCCACGATAGCAATCAAAATGATGGCTACAATCAGTAGTATAATTCCGCTCTGTTTGATAGGCATATATTCTCCTTAGAATATTAATTTTAGTCTATATCATTACGATTATAGCATATTTAAATGGCTTTGACAAAGGGTTTTAGATATCAATCGTTGAGTAAACAGCATTTTCTTCGATAAATTCACGTCGAGGAGCGACGTCATCACCCATCAGCATATCAAAAATGCGGTCTGCTTCAGCAGCATCATCGACAGACACCTGTGCCATCAAACGTTTTTCTGGATTCATCGTCGTTTCCCAGAGCTGGTGATCATCCATTTCCCCCAGACCCTTATAACGCTGAACTGTTGGTTTAGAGCGCCCTTGACTGTATTTGGCAACTGCCTCTCTGAGCCGTTCTTCCTGGTCGGCTCCCGGTTGGATGTACTCCTTAATCTCACTACCAACCTTAACCCCATAAATCGGTGGCTGGGCGATGTAAACATATCCCGCCTCTAAAACAGGGCGCATAAAGCGATAAATCAAGGTCAAGAGCAGGGTTCTGATGTGAGCACCATCAACATCGGCATCGGTCATGATAACTAGTTTCTGGTAGCGTGCCTTGGACACATCAAAGTCCGACCCAAACCCTGTTCCCATAGCGGTAAAAATGGTCCGAATTTCCTCGTTGGCAAGGATTTTGTCCATGGTTGCCTTTTCGACGTTGAGAATCTTACCCCGTATCGGCAAAATAGCTTGGAATGCACGATCACGTCCTGACTTAGCTGAACCACCAGCCGAATCACCCTCCACGATGAAGAGCTCCGTTTGGGTCGGATCGTTGGACGAGCAATCCGCAAGTTTCCCAGGCAGGTTGGAAATTTCAAGCCCTGATTTTTTTCGTGTGACCTCCCGCGCCCGCTTGGCCGCAATCCGCGCCTTGCTAGCAAGGATACCTTTTTCAACGATTTTACGAGCAATCTGTGGGTGTTCTAACAAGAAACGGTTAAAGGCATCGCTAAAAAGACGATTGGTGATCTTAACAACCTCGCTGTTACCAAGCTTGGTCTTGGTTTGCCCCTCAAACTGCGGATGCGGGTGCTTGACTGAAATAACTGCTGTCAGCCCCTCACGGACATCTTCGCCCGTCAGGTTATCATCTTTTTCTTTGAGAATATTATTTTTCTTAGCATAATCATTGATAACACGGGTAAGAGCTGTGCGGAAGCCTTGCTCATGGGTTCCCCCCTCGTGGGTATGGATATTATTAGCAAAGCTGAGCACCGTCTCATGATAACCGGTGGTGTACTGCATCGCGACTTCGACAGAGATACCATCCAGCTCCCCATCGGTATAAATCGGCTCTTCAAAGATATTATCTTTATTTTCATTGATAAAGCTGACGTAGCTGGCAATCCCACCCTCGTAATGGAAGCTCTTGGTCTCCTCGTCTTCACCACGTTTGTCGGTAATAGCGATTTTCAAGCCCTTGTTGAGAAAGGCCAGCTCCTGAACACGCTTAGCCAAACGGGCAAAATCATACTCGGTTGTTTCTGTGAAAATCTCAGAATCTGGCGTAAAATGCACCGTCGTCCCCGTGCGGTCAGTCTCACCGATGACCGCCAAATCGGCCACCACATCACCACGACGGTATTCTTGGTAGTAAATCTGCCCGTTCTTATAAACCTTAACATCAAGCTGCGTGGAGAGGGCATTTACAACAGATGAGCCAACGCCGTGAAGACCACCTGATACCTTGTAGCCACCACCGCCAAATTTACCCCCCGCATGGAGTACCGTAAAGACCGTCTCCACCGCAGGACGACCTGTCTTTTCCTGAATGTCGACAGGAATCCCACGACCATCATCAACAACCGTGATGGAATTATCCGGCTCAATAAACACCTCAATCTGACTCGCAAAACCAGCCAAGGCCTCATCGATGGAGTTGTCAACAATCTCCCAGACTAAGTGGTGCAAGCCCTCTTTGGAGGTTGAGCCAATATACATCCCTGGACGCATCCGAACAGCTTCTAAGCCTTCCAAAACCTGAATCTGACTAGCGTCATACTCCTGTGCTAATTGTTCTAAATCTTTCTCTGACATTATTTACACTTTCTTTACCGTTTTTACTCCTAAATAAGAGTAACATTCTGCTATATTATAGCATATTTTAAAGAAAATAACCAGTTTCACAACGTTTTCTTCGCAACAAACACCATGGAGAAAAAGGCTTGGGGCAAAGTTAAGCCTTAAAAATTTGTTCATGACATGTCACTCCTAAACCAGAACAAGCCAAATTGCCAGATCCTTAACCTTATCCTCGTCCAATCAGTCCCCTCAAAAATAGAGACGTATTATTCGCAGAATATGGTGGCATTTTTATAGGCTTGTTTTGATGAAATCATGCTATAATAGAGAAAACATGCAAAAAACTTAATTTAATAAGGATTAGCCATGCAGGAATTAATCAACTTTACCCCAATTGAACGTCAAGATTGGAAAACGCTCCATCAAAAAAGCCATGTTCCCTTAACTGAAGATGAACTCAACGCCATCAAAAGCTTCAACGACAGCATCACCATTCAGGAAGTTAGCGAAGTGTATCTCCCGCTTATCAAGCTTATTCAGATTTACAAACACAATCAAGATAACCTCAACTTCTCCAAAAGCATGTTCTTACAGGAACGCTTGAATAGCCGTCCCTTTATCATCGGGATTTCAGGTAGTGTCGCTGTCGGCAAATCAACCACCAGCAGGCTAATCCAGCTGCTTCTCGAACGCACCTATAAAAAAAGTAAGGTCGAGCTCATCACAACGGACGGCTTTCTCTACCCCAACGAGTATCTTATCGCCAATAATATCCTAAACAAAAAAGGCTTCCCTGAGAGTTACGACATGGAACGCTTGCTGAATTTTCTTGATACGGTAAAAAATAATGGCAGAGCAACCATGCCTGTCTACTCTCATGACATCTACGACATCGTGCCTGACCAAGTCCAAACGATTGATGCTCCTGATTTTCTGATTGTTGAAGGTATTAACGTCTTTCAAAACCAGCAAAACAATCGGCTCTACATGAGCGATTACTTTGACTTTTCTATCTACATCGATGCCGATAGCCAAATTATCGAAAACTGGTACCTGGAACGTTTTGAAAAGCACCTGGATCGTGCCAGAGAAGACACGACCAGCTACTACCACAAGTTTTCTCTCTGGGATAAGGCTGATGCTCAGCAATTTGCCAAAAACATCTGGAAAACCATCAATCTGGTCAATCTGGAGCACTACATCGAGCCAACCAGAAATCGAGCCGAGCTCATTCTTCATAAAAGCGATAACCATCAAATTGATAAGATTTACTTGAAAAAGTAAACTAGGAGAGTACTGATGTCATTTTTCAACTTATTCAAAAAGCAAAAAGAAACTCAGCTTTTTGCTCGTTTCTTGAGAAAATTTCCACCCGGTAAGCAAATTAGCAACATTTCTGCAGAGCAATTAGCTGATTATAACCACCGCTTGCCTCAAGAGTTGCAGGATTTTTTGCTACAGCATGGCGAAAGGGAATTAGCTGATGGCTTACTGACCATCATTAACCCCAAAGATTATCAGGGTACCTTAAATGCTTGGCTGGGTCAGGATTCTCTAGACCGTATCCCTCTCTTCAAAACGGCCTTTGGTGATCTGATTTATTATCGCCACCTTGATGATACCACCAGCGATATCGCTCTTCTCGACATTCATTATCGACAACCCCCTGTTCTAGCCTATCAGTGGCAAGATTTCTTTAGCCAACTCGCTCTTGAAGACCAGTTTACAACTGACCTCCTCAAACAACCTCTTTATCAAGAAGCTGTCAAAGGTCTAGGACCATTGGCTCCAAATGAGTGCTATTTCTTTACGCCAGCTTTAGTGTTTGGTGGTTCTGAGCAGGCAGACTACCTAGATAAAGGCGATTTGCTTATCCACCGTCACATCCTGCAAAATGCAGTCTAGTTTGACCTCTTATAAAATTTTTTCTGAAAAAGTAATTTCCACTTGTCAAATGAGAGTTTTTGCTATATAATGGGATAGTTAAGATAAATGGAGGTGAAAACATTGGCAAACATCAAATCAGCTATCAAACGTGCTGAGCTTAACGTTAAACAAAACGCTAAGAACTCATCACAAAAATCTGCGATGCGTACAGCGATTAAAGCATTTGAAGCAAACCCAACTGAAGAGTTGTTCCGCGCTGCTTCTTCTAGCATCGACAAGGCTGAGTCAAAAGGCTTGATCCACAAAAACAAAGCAAGTCGTGATAAAGCACGCCTTGCGTCAAAATTGGCATAATACCAAAACAACAAACCAGTTCCTTCAAAAAAGAACTGGTTTTTTGTTATTGTTGATTTGTACCCAAATTATTTAGCGCGGAATCTTGATGGCTAGCTGATAGGTGTGCTGGTCACCATAAAACTCATAACCTTGATAATTGGGTAAATGCCCTAACATGGCATGAACTGGTGAGGTGTCTGATTGTAAGACCGAAAAGGCTGTCTCATAGGCAACTTGATTTCCCATTTGAAAGCTAATCTCCTTGACTGAAGCATCTTTAACGTTTTCTGCGATAAAGTTAGTTAATGCAGTTTCATCATACGTCTCAAAATAGGAACCGTTCAGCACATAATAGTTAAGAGCATTCTCTGCTAGAGCCGGATAGACCAGCGCCTCTCCAACAGGACTGTCAAATCCTGTCCATGCAGTATGGGTTCGCTCAAAAATCTCTCGCGGTGTACAAAGATAGCTGTAATTAATGTGATTGGCATCTTGACCAGCGACAGCTGATTCAAAGGTTGGGTCTCCCCAAGTGGTGTCTACAGGGTAATAATCACCATCAATCTCAACAAGGTTCCACGCATGCGGATAATCGTAAGCAACAATATCCCCAGCAACGTAGAGGCAATTTAGCCCTGCTTTTTGACAGAGAAGCTGGAAAGCTCGGCTGTATCCTGCACAAACAGACTCTTGTTCCAGAAAAACAGAACGAGCACTCTGGTCTTGCCAAATCAACGATTCATTGTTTAAGGCTTCTATATGGTACTGAGTATGTTGGATAACGTATTCGTAAAGGTACTTGACCTTATCGTAATCGCTACCGTCAGGCATCTGCGCAATAACCTCATCTGCTACTCTTTGCACACGCTGATAAGTTTCTTTGGCATCTTTGGGGTAGATTAGTTGAGAAAAATCAATTTCTGATTGTTCTGATAGCCAATAAAACTCTGGAAAATCGTAGGTCACTGCCAGATAGATGCGTTTCAAACGGTCACTAGACGTCGTTTTAAAGGGTGATTTTGTATCGAATTGCCGCAAAGCTGTGACCAGTCGAATGTAATCTGCCTGTTCTTTTTTGCTTAATTGCTGGTAATAAAAGTTAGCTGCTACCGCAGCTTGCCCCTGCTTAATCACGTCATCATCAGCTGCTTCGGGCTGTTTTGCTTGCTCAGCAATTCCTAAACGAACCAGCTTTTGCTGGTAATGGCGAATTGCCTTGCTCGCTACAGGATAGAGAGACAGAGTTGACAAAGCAAGAGCTGCCAGACCATATCGTATTCTTTTATTCATATAAACTCCTGTGTTTGGTCATTATAGCATGGTTTCAAAAGGAAAGCAAGACGAGCTAGGACATTTGCCCTAGCTCATCTGTTGTAGAGGTAATTTAACTTCAAAAACCGTCCCTTTAGGCTGATTATCTCTAACTTTAATCGTGCCACCTAGGCTATGGACAATCTGTTTGGCCAAAGATAGGCCTAGACCAAAGCCACCTGTCTGTCTTGTTCTTGCCTTGTCCACTCGGTAAAAACGGTCAAATACCTTAATTTTATCTGACTCTGAGATGCCAACACCATTATCGGCAACTTCAACAAGCAAAGACTTCTCCACCTGACTAACTGTCAAGATGATGTGTCCATCGTCTGTTGTATATTTAACTGCATTATCAAATAGAATAGTCAACAATTGCTTCAGCAGGGTTTTATCTGAGCGAATTGCATGCTCCAGACGGTTGATGCCCTTGAACATTTTGCTATTTTCATCAGCGACTAATTGATAGTTGGTAAAAATCGTATCAAAAAATTCTGGCTGAATTGTCGTTAATTCAGGCGTCAAACCATCATCTCGCCGAGCTAGATTGAGCAAATTAGTCGTCAGCAAGCGCATATTACGTACCTCATCCAGACTAGCCGCAATACTCTCACTACTGTCCAAGATAGTAGCTTGCGGTTTTCTAAACAGATTCTCTAGACGATTTTGAAGAACGGTCAAAGGGGTTCTTAGTTCATGGCTGGCATTTTCAACAAATTTTTTCTGTCGCTCAAAACTCTCTAAAATCGGTTTTCTCGTCCGCTGAGCCAGATAAATACTTGCAAAAAGTGACACCACCCAGAAAAATATCATGACACTAATCACAACCCGAACCGTTCGCCTGTTACTGATGTCAAGCTGTTCCGTATTCACCAAAATGCTGGCATAAGCAATCTCGGGGTAATTAAGATTGCCTACTGGAACAGTAATAATCCGATAATACTCTTCTTTCCCCCAATAGGTTAGAATCTTTTCTTGTTCAATAACGTTCAAACGTGAGTCATCTAAAGGAAAGTCATAGGGTTGCGCCATATAGCCCATTTGGTTAATAATTTTTCCTTTTGCATCATAAAGAACAACGTCAATATTTGCTGCAAGGTACCGATTAGGTTTTAGTTTTGGACGCTCATCTTGTGGATTATCTGCCTCTCTTTCATTAAGTATTGCCCAAGTTAACTCTTCCATTGTCGGAAGTGACATCTGAAAATCAACATATTGGTTAATATTGTCCCGCGCTTCGAACAAACTCTTATCCACAGAGCCATAGATACCACTATTTAGGACTTGAATGATAATCATGGTCATCACAAGGAAAATGATGGTGAACACAGAGAAAAACAGTTTGAATGACGATTCATCGTGCTTGGGTTGTTGACCGTACCACTTATTTCGCATCTTTCAACATATACCCCACACTCCTCAAGGTCTGTAAATTATGCCCAAAGTCACTATCTTTAAGCTTTTTACGAATTTTAGATACATATACTTCTACAACTGAAATCGTTGTATCGCTATCAAAGCCCCAGATACGGTCAAAAATTTGTGTTTTAGGCAAAATAACATTTTGGTTTTGCATAAAATAAACCAGCAACTCAAATTCTTTGCCGAGCAATTCAACCTCAACACCGTCAACAGTAGTCGTATTGGTTGCCATATCAACAACAACGTTACCGTACTGAAGATTGTTATCAGTCAACTTGCCTGAACGCTTCAATAGAGCTTGGATACGCATTTTCAACTCTTCTAAATAAAATGGTTTGGTTAGATAGTCATCTGCTCCAAGTTCAAATCCCTTACCTTTGTCATCAAGATCTTCTTTAGCAGTCATGATTAAGACAGGAGTTGTATTTCCCTTAGCACGCAGTTCTTTCAGCACATCAAAACCATTTTTCTCAGGAATCATCACATCGAGCAAAATCAAATCGTAAACCCCACTCTCCGCTTCGTACAGTCCCTCGTCACCATCGAACACCTGCATCACGTCAACAAAATCATCTAAAAAGTCAAAAATAGAATTGGACAAATTCAAATCATCTTCAATTAACAATACTTTAATCATCTTCTTGCCTCCTTTATGCTATTATAGCACGGCTAAGCTCTATCGTAAATGCCTAGTTAAGGTAAGATAACAGAATTAACTTAAACTGAGCTAAACTGGGTTACCTCGGGTATAAAGGCAATCTCACCTAATACATTATTGCTCTCACTAAATCTATACACAAAAGCTGGACCTATTGCCCAGCTTTTAATGTTTATCCTGACTATGGAAGAAATGAAATGTGCACATGGTCATAATGGTTTTCAGTGACACTGCCACGGTCTTCCATTAAGTTCCAAGTATAGGCAGGACCATACTTGCTCTCATAAGGCGCATAAAAGCGCTGTTTCCAAATGATGTATGAAATCTTTTTCTCTGCCATATGCGAGGCCGCATAGGCTGCAATTTGGTCACCAAGCGCAGCATTATCTGTCACCATAAAATCAAGAGCTAGTCCCTTACCGTGGTCACCGGAATCAGGACGGTAGCCATGCACCCACATGGAACCAAATGCCGATAGGACTTCCTGTTTGTAGGCAACAACATGTGGCTGCAAACCTGCCTCAGATCCTGTAAATGTCGTGGCTTGAGCAGTTGCGGTAACCGCAGGAGCGACAGTTGTTGCCACAGGGGGTTCTACGACTTTTTCAACGACCTCTGGAGCAGCTTCAACAGGAGTTGTCGCAACAACAGGTTCTAACACAGCTGGAGCTGGTGCTACTGAAGCTACTGGCTCAGTTGAAGGCGCCGCCTCAACAGGTGCTGGTGCTGTAACGGCAGA
This sequence comes from Streptococcus sp. E24BD, assembly GCF_041807825.1. Lineage (NCBI taxonomy): Bacteria > Bacillati > Bacillota > Bacilli > Lactobacillales > Streptococcaceae > Streptococcus > Streptococcus sp. E24BD. The sequence continues at coordinate 38,823 of NZ_JBGTZB010000013.1, forward strand.
ATCAGGTGTCTCAACTGTTGTGGTCTCAGGCTGAGCTTCAACCACTTCGATAGCAACTGGGGTTTCTGGAGTAACTTCCTCAGTAAGCGTTGCTTCAGCAACTGGTGTTGCTGGAACTGTTTCTTCAATCACCTCAGCCTCAGTTTCTGATACTTCTGGAACAACTTCAGTAGGTGCTTCTGCTACTGGAGCTGTTACCTCTACTGCTGGCTGTTCAGCAGGAGTTTCGCTACTTGTTACTTCTGCCAAGTCCACTACTTGATTATTGATAACTGCTTGGTTTGTTTCTAGATTGATACTGGCTTGTGCAGGCTCTGCTTCTTGTCTTGCTGGCGCTTGAATCTCAAGAGTTGTCACTGCATGGTTTTCATTAACAGTTGTTGTCAACACAGTTCCAGGGAAAATCAAATCAAGGTTGCTGATTTGGTTAATGTTACCCAATAATTCAACATCAACACCCAGTACCTCAGCAATCGTGCTAAGCGTGTCGCCATATTTGATGGTATAACTCGCTTGATGGCCCTGCTGACTCAAATCTGCAGCCACGTCATCTGCTGTACGAGGTGTCCAAACGACATCTTGTGCCTGAACAATCCCTGAAGTCAATAATGTCAGAGCCACACTTGAGCCCAGAATCATTTTTTTACGCATGGTTATTTCTCCTTGTTCTTTCGAGACTATCTCTATCATAGCACAAACAACTGCTTTTTCAATAGCCTTAGGGATGATTTAACCAAACTGTATTATTTAAGCACTTTTTTGTCAATCATGTTACAAGATGTGTTGCTCGTGTCACAACTGACCTTCTAGCACCACACAGAGGACTAAAATAAACCAATAGCTCTACCGTCTGACGAGACGTCCATATTGAGGGCGGCTGGTTGTTTCGGCAAGCCTGGCATGGTCAGCACATCACCTGTTAAGGCTACAATAAAACCTGCACCAGTTTTTGGGACAAATTCTCTGATGGTTACCTCAAACTCTTCAGGTGCCCCAAGAAGGGCTGGATTGTCTGAAAAGCTGTATTGCGTTTTTGCCATACAAATTGGTAAGTCTCCCCAACCATTTTTCTCAATATCGGCTAGTTGTTGCTTTGCAGTGTGGGTCAAGGTCACAGACTTGGCACGGTAGATTGTTTTAGCAACTTTTTCGACCTTGGTCAATAACTGATCAGAAGTCGCATAGAGACGTTGGTAACTTGCCTTATCCTCTTTTAGGACTTCAACTAAGGTTTCAGCTAGAGCTACGCCACCAGCAGCGCCATTTTTCCAACTACTAGACAGCTCGACTGGCACATCAATAGTAGCACATAACTCTTTGAGTTTAGCAATTTCAGCAGGTGTATCAGTAACAAATTCATTGATGGCAACCACCGCAGGAATACCAAATGTTCTAATGTTTTCCACATGCCGCGCTAAATTAGCAAAACCTGCTTCTATTGCCTTGACATTCTCATCAGTTAACTGATATTTGGCAACACCGCCGTGCATCTTGAGTGCTCGTAAGGTTGCGACAATGACCACTGCACTTGGTTGCACAGGTAATTGTGGTGTCTTGATGTTCAGGAATTTCTCTGCCCCCAAATCAGCACCAAAACCAGCTTCTGTTACCACCACATCTGCTAGTCGTAAAGCGGTGCTTGTTGCTAAAACAGAGTTACAGCCATGAGCAATATTAGCAAATGGTCCGCCATGAACAAAAGCTGGTGTGCCATAAATGGTTTGTACCAGATTAGGTTTGATCGCATCTTTGAGCAAGAGAGCTAAAGCACCCTCAACCTGCAGGTCTCGGACATAGACAGGTGATTTATCGTAGCGATAAGCGACTACAATATTGCTCAACCGCTCTTTAAGATTGTCTAAATCGGTCGCTAAGCACAAGATAGCCATGATTTCACTGGCTACCGTGATGTCAAAGCCGTCCTCACGAGGCACACCATTGACAGGACTGCCCAGCCCAACGATTACCTGACGAAGCGCACGGTCATTGAGGTCAACAACGCGTTTCCAGATGATACGACGGGGGTCAATGCCTAGCTCGTTCCCCTGCTGGAGATGATTATCAATCAAGGCAGCCAAGGCATTGTTGGCTGTTGTAATAGCGTGCATGTCCCCAGTGAAATGCAGATTGATGTCCTCCATAGGCAGAACCTGTGCATAACCTCCGCCAGCTGCACCACCCTTGACCCCCATGACTGGTCCAAGAGATGGTTCGCGCAAAGCAATCATGGTTTTCTGTCCTATTTTATTCAGTGCATCAGCCAAGCCGATAGTCATGGTTGATTTACCTTCACCAGCTGGGGTTGGATTGATGGCTGTCACCAATACTAATTTCCCTAAAGGCTGATCGGATAGCTGAGCTATTTTCTCAAAAGACAGCTTAGCTTTATATTTCCCATAAAGCTCCAAATCATCTGGACAAATTCCAAAAGGTTCAACAATATCCACAATAGGCTGAAGAACTGCTGCCTGAGCAATTGCAATATCTGTTGTCATGGTCTAGTCTCCTTACTGCATTTGCTTAAGTATAACAAAAAAAGATAAAAAACGCATTATTTTTTATCTTTTTTTAAAGATATGCCAATTAAACCGAACGTTTTTTAGTGGTTGTTCGATTCCTAAGATAAAGTGTTAATTGCTTCTACCGCACCTCTGCACCGAGTGTGTTGGTCAGAGAGCTAGTAATTTTATCCATAAATGTCGCGACTTCCTCGTCCGTCAGGCTGGCTTCTGGGTTTTGGAAGGTCAGGTTGTAGGCCATGGACTTGGTGCCTGCTGGCAGCTTATCCCCTTCGTAGATGTCAAAGAGTTTGATGGCTGTCAGGCGTTTGACCTTAGCTGCTGCGATGGCTTCCAGCACCGCTTGGTGACTAGTTTCTTTTGGCAATAGCAGAGCGATATCACGGCTAACAGCTGGGAACTTGCTGATGTCTGTAAAGATAGCCGCTTCTGGCAGGGCAGCCTCGATCGCTGTCAGGTTGAGCTCAGCCACATAGGTCTCAGGAATATCATAAGCCTTAGCTGTCTGCGGGTGCACCTGACCGATAAAGCCAATGCTGGTGCCATCTGCCAGCTGAATCGCTGCTGTCCGACCTGGATGCAGGCTAGCCAGCTCTGCCATTGGCACATAAGTCACCTCAAGTCCTAGCTTGACAAAGAGCATCTCCAAGATGCCCTTGGCATAGTAAAAATCGACTGGCACAGCTGGGGTCTGGAAGTCTTTATCTGTCACCAGTCCTGTCAGAGCAAGGGAGAAACCGTTGATTTCAGTCGGTAGGTCTTCCTGTGGGTTGCCAGTCTGGGCAAAGGTCTTGCCGATTTCATAGAGGGCAAGGTTCTTATTCTTGCGGTTAACGTTGTAGGCGACAATGTCCAGCATACCAGAGACCATGTTTTGACGCAGGACAGAACGGTCAACCGTCATCGGCCACATGAGTTCTGTCTGGGCAGTCAGTGCTGGGGTAAAGGCTGTCGCCTTTTCTGGCGTGGTCAGGGCATAGGAGACCACCTCAGTCAAGCCTGCCCCCTCTGCCAAGGTTCGCACCTGACGACGGAGGCGCTGAGTCATCGTCAACTCGCCTGCTGTCCCACCTGTCTCAGGCAGGGTAGTTGGGAGCTTATCATAACCGTAGATACGGGCAATTTCCTCGACCAAATCCGCCTGAATGCTGATGTCCCAGCGACGTTTTGGCACACTGACCGTAAAGCTGTTGGCAGATCCTTCTAAGCCAAAGCCCAACTGGGCAAAGATCTGCTCCACATCAGCATAGGTCAGCTCTGTTCCCAAACGGCTGTTGACATGGGCAAGGCTGCTAGTCACCTCAACTGGTTCGGTGTCCAAATCACCTGCCACCAAGCTACCAGCCGTTGGCTGACCACCTGCCAGCTCTTGCAAAAGAGCTGCTGCCATGTCCAGAGCTTCTGAAACCGTCGCCACATTGACGCCTTTTTCAAAACGCGAAGAGCTTTCCGAACGTAGATTGAGACGACCAGAGGTCTTGCGGATGGACTTACCATTGAAAATAGCAGCTTCCAAGACCACGTTTTTAGAGGTCTCATCAATCTCAGTTGACTGACCTCCCATGACACCTGCTAAGGCAACAGCCTTGTCATTGACCGAAATCACGATATCGTCAGTCACCAGCTCTCGCTCCTCGCCATCAAGGGTGATGATGGTCTCTCCGTCCCGAGCCTGACGAGCCACAATGTGGTTACCGTCAAACTTATCCAAGTCAAAGGCGTGCATGGGCTGTCCATAGTAGAGCAGAATGTAGTTGGTCACATCGACCACGTTGTTAATGGGACGAATACCAGCGTTCATGAGCAGGTTTTGCAGCCATTGCGGGCTTGGCGCGATGGTGACATTTTCCACCACCCGAGCCTGATAGCTGAGCACCTTGTCGGTCTCGATAGCCACCGAAAGCTTATCGGCAGTCTGATCTTGGCTTTCGCTCAGCGATTTTTCCGAAAAATGCACCGACTTACCGTAAATCGCTGCTACTTCGTGAGCAACACCACGCATGGAGAGGGCGTCGGCACGGTTAGGGGTGATGGAGAGCTCGATGATGGCGTCGTCCATGCTCAGATAAGGAAAGACGGAGCTACCAACTTCAGCCTCCTCTGGTAAAATCTGAATACCATCGGCGAACTCCTTAGGCACCACGCTGTCAGAAACACCTAGCTCCCCCAGAGAGCAAATCATGCCGAGAGACTCCAGCCCACGGATTTTGCTCTTTTTAATCTTGTAATTATTGGCAATCCGAGCCCCTGGCAGAGCCACCATGACTTTGATGCCTGCGCGGACATTAGGCGCTCCGCAGACAATTTGGCGGGGCTCACCGTCACCAGTGTCCACCTGACAGAGGTGGAGATGGGTGTCAGGCACATCCTCGCAAGAGAGGACATGACCGACCACGATATTGGACAGGCCCTCAGCAGGTGTAGTCACGCCCTCTACTTCGATACCTGTCGTTGACATTTTTTCGGCTAATTCAGCGACTGGGACACCAATGTCGACCAGCTCTTTTAGCCACTTGTAAGATACTAACATGGGTTCTTCTTTCTTTATTTTTTATTTTGACTGTTTCCTTAAGTGGTGCGGACGGTAGGTAAAACAGTCTAGGAGACTGTTTTAGCAAAGTTACAGAGTTCCATTCCTAAGTTTGGAGCCTAAAGTCTCCAAACTTCCGTGAGAGTGGGACAAAAATCAGTAACCCGAAGGTTTCGATTTTGTCGTCCCGCCTCCGCACAGTTGAGTGGGGCTGTAAAAGCTGATGAAATCAGCGTATTAGAGCCCACTCAACCACTGCGTCTTGCTGACTTTATGATAATAAATGGAGAGAAAAGAACTTTTGTCCAGCCTCTTTCACTACAGAGGAGACAGTTGATACGCTCGCTAACGCTCGTTTGTTACTCCTGATATAGGATTGGATACACCACTTCAAACTCTTCGCAGACAATGTTTGAATGACCGTTGAAGACAAGTCCTGCTTCTTCGTAATAAGGTTTGAAAAAGTCTTCATGGACTTGTCGCCAGTAGGCTAGACTGCGGTCGCCCTCGCCTTCTTTGTAGGCATGCTCTGCGCTCACCTCATCAAAGGGCGTGACATAGACCTTAGTCACTTGGATTACACAGACAGCATTGCCTTGACCATCTAAGACAACATCATAGCTACCTGCTTCTGGCAGAGGGTCATTATCTAGAGCATAAAGGTCATAGCCAGAGGCGGTAGCGGTTTTGGTATCGTCTAGGACTAACTGAGCGAGTTCATCTGGCAAAACGCCGAAGGCCCAAGCCTCATAGTCATCTCCTGCTTGAGGGTTAACTGTCTTATATTCTTTCCATAACTGTTCTGGGGTCATTTGGTAATCCTCCGTTTCATCAGCCAGTCGGTATCAATCTTGTCTCCGACAGGAAATCGGTGCTCTGAAAATTTTTCAAAACCATATCGCTCATAAAAAACCTGCGCCTTGTGGTTGTGCTCCCACACCCCCAGCCAGACCCAGTCCTGTCCAGACTGGTCGGCCTGCTCCAAGGCAAAATTGAACAAGGCCTGTCCCAACCCCTGACCTTGATAGGCCTTGAGCAGGTAAATCCGTTGAATCTCAAAGCCCTTGTCGAGTTCTTGCTCGGTCTGTGCACTGCCCCAGTTGAGTTTGAGGTAGCCAGCCCAGTTCCCATCGACAGTCAGGACATAGGTTGCAGACTGAGGATGCAGAAGCTCTGAACGTAGTTGCTCCTCACTATAAGCTGTGGCAAAATAAGCCTCCAGTTCTGCTGGGCTATTGTCCTGACCAAAGGTCTCTGTAAAGGTCGCCTGACAGAAGGTCTGAAGCGCCTGCCACTGGTCAGGGCTCACGCGACTAATGGTCATAGCTCCCTCCTACTTGAACTGCTCTGAGAAGCGGGCGTCGCCTTGGTAGAAGCCACGGATATCGTTGATGCCGTAGCGCAGCATGGCAATCCGCTCCTGGCCAAGACCAAAGGCAAAGCCAGAGTAGACCTCAGGGTCAATACCGCTCATCTCCAGCACGCGCGGGTGAACCATGCCAGCCCCCAAAATCTCAATCCAACCCGTCTTTTTGCAGACGTTACAGCCGTCACCGCCACATTTGAAGCAGGACACATCGACCTCAACCGATGGCTCGGTAAATGGGAAGTAAGACGGGCGCAGGCGGATTTTTCTGTCCTCACCGAACATCTTCTTGATAATCATCTCAAGCGTGCCCTTGAGGTCACCCATGGAAATGTTCTCGCCGACCACGAGCCCCTCAATCTGATGGAACTGATGGCTATGGGTCGCATCATCAGTATCACGACGGAAAACCCGCCCCGGTGAAATCATCTTGAGCGGTCCTTGGCTAAAGTCATGCTGATCCATTGTTCTGGCCTGCACAGGGCTTGTATGGGTGCGAAGCAAGATGTCTTCGGTGATGTAGAACGTATCCTGCATGTCACGAGCAGGGTGGTCTTTTGGCAGGTTCATCCGCTCAAAGTTGTAATAGTCCTTCTCCACCTCATACCCATCGACAATCTGGAAGCCCATACCAAGGAAAATGTCCTCAATCTCCTCGCTGGTCTGCGTCAAGACATGACGATTTCCCTGCTTGATGAGACGACCTGGCAGGGTGACATCAAGGCTTTCGGCAGCTAACTTGGCTTCGATGGCTGCTTCCTCCAAAAGTTGTGCTGCTTCGTCAAAGGCAGCTGTCAGCACATCACGCACCTCATTGACCATCTTGCCGACAATCGGCTTCTGGTCGTTGGACAAGTCTTTCAGACCTTTCAATAATTCGGTCAGGGAACCTTTTTTCCCCAGCACCTGCACTTTCAGGTCTTGGAGGTCCTTGGCATTCTCGTGCCGAATGTCCTTGAGTTTGGCAACGGTCGTCGCCTGTAAATCTTTGAGTTGTGTTTGTAAATCCATGAGATTCCTTTCTTGTTAGTGTGGTCTATTCGTCAGAAAAAAAGAAAACGCATGCCAATACTCCCAATAAGCGGAGCGTTGACACGCGGTACCATCCGTTTTCTATCCATCCCTGTCAGAACAGACCTTGATTTTAGCCCTTGACATGAGTGAATTCAACAGCGTTTCACTGATTGAGCTTGCAGTCTCGGCTCAACTCCCTGAACAGCTTCCCATCTGTCTACTGGTCTCACAGGCTGATATTTAATTAAGTGTATTGTATCAAAATCGCAAGGAAATAGCAAGGTCTATCACTTACTTTTTCACCATATAAACCTGAAAATGAGCTGTGCTGACAATCCCAACATTTGAGCTATCTGAACATTAAGAAGTAGCCGTCTCCCATAATCTAGCATACAGTCCATCTGCTTCTAACAGACTGTGATGAATGCCTTGTTCTACAACATCTCCATCTGCCATCACTAAAATCACATCAGCTGACTGAATGGTTTTTAAACGATGAGCGATGACAAAACTGGTACGACCTACCATCAATTTTGACAACGCATCTTGAACAAGCTGCTCTGTCAGGGTATCTAAGGACGACGTCGCCTCATCAAAAATGATGATTTGTGGTGACTTGAGAAATACCCGAGCGATCGCTAATAACTGCTCCTGTCCCTGTGATAAGACAACCTGATCACCATCCAAAATCGTATCATACCCTTGTGGCAATTGGCGAATAAAAAAGTCTGCATTGGCTGTCTGAGCTGCTGCTACTATCTCATCGTGACTTGCTGACGGGCGACCATAAGCAATATTCTCTGCAATAGTGGCTTTTTTTAGCCAAGTTTCCTGCAAGACGACTGCAATGTGGTCATAAAAGTCAGCCTTTTTTAAGGCTTTAATCGGCTGACCATCCAGTAAAATTTGTCCCCCTTGAGGCTCATAAAACCGCATCAACAGATTGATTAAGGTCGTCTTTCCAGCACCTGTTGGGCCAACAATCCCCACCATGCTACCAGCAGGAATCTCGAGGTCAAGATGCTTCATCAATAAGCGGTCAGGTTCATAACCAAAACTCACATCCTCAAAAGTTATTTCCCCTTGAACAACTGGTCTAGGACTTGAGACGACATCTGCTTCCTCAGGCAAGTCAATCATATCCAACAAACGGTGATAACTGACCTGCGTAGCCTGTGATTCTGCAAAAACAGACGAAATCTCGTTGAAAGGCTTGGTGTACTGGTTGACATAGGTTAAAAAGCTTGTTAATTGCCCCAGCGTCATCCGACCTAAAAGCAACTGATAGCTGCCTAAAACAACCAAAAGTGCATAAATCACTGCATTGACAAAGCGGGTCAAGGGATTGACCGTTGAACTGTAAAAAATTGCTGATTGGCTACTTTTCCCATATTCAGAGCTTAACTCTTGAAATTGTGTAGACACCTGTTCCTGTGCACCATAAGCCTGTATCAAAGGGAGAACTTGCAGGTGCTCATCTAAAAACTGAGTCATCTGATCACGTTTTTTTCCCTGCTCTTGATAGAAACGATGAGCTGATGCTGTCACACGATGAGTCAACAAAAAAGAGACAGGAGTCAGGGCAAGAACAAGAAGGACAAGCCAGCCATTCATGTACGCCATCATGGCTAGGGTTAGTACAAGTGTCATCACGCCAGGTAAAAATTGACTAAACAACAAAATCAAGCCCTGACTAAGTTGCTGGCTGTCTACTGTCAGACGATTAAGAAAATCACCTTGCCCATACTTATCCAAAACCGCTATCGGCAGGCGAAAGGTCTTTGTCATAGTAGTCTGCCTCAGCTCGCTAACATAAGTTTCAACCAGCCTGTTATATAGCGGTGGTGTTGCCCACTGGAGGAATGTATTTAGCAGTATTAGCGTGCCCAATTGCAGCAACAACTGCCAGAATGCTCCTTCAATCAACAGTTGGTCAAGAATTCTCCCTAAAAGATAAGGAAAAAGGGTCGTCAGTCCCACCTGCCCCATCAAGAGTAAACCAATTCCCCAAAATAGACGACTGTGCCTCAACTCATCTAAAAAAGAGAGTAGCCCTTTAATCATTCGCCCCACCTCCTTTCAGCTGTGACTGATAAAGATTTTGGTAAATAGCAGAGCTCCTAAGGAGCTCTTGATGGGTCCCTTGACCAACCAATTGCCCCTTATCAAGAACCAGAATCTGTTCTGCTGTCATCACATTTTTTAGACGTTGGGAAACCATCACGAGCAAGGTATCAGGGAACTGCGCCTTAATCGCAGATAAGACCTTCATTTCCGTCAGATAATCTAAGGCTGATGTCGCATCATCCAAGATGAGAACAGGTGATGGCTTCACCAGGGCACGAGCCAGTGCCAAGCGCTGGCGCTGACCACCAGAAAAGTTAGCGCCAAGTGGCGCTACAGGCGCATCAAGTTGTTCAGGTAGGGCTTGAACAAAGGTTTTAGCTTGTGCCAAGTCCAGCGCCTGCCATAAGGTCTCGTCTGAGACAGGAGCTGATAGCCCTAGCATCAAATTAGAACGAATTGTCCCAGACAGTAGGCGACTTTTTTGTGGCACTAGACGAACAGCTTGACGCCATTCAGTAAGTGTCAGCTCTGCACTCGCTCGGCTTAGCCTTAAGGAAATTTGCCCTCGACTAGGCGGTAATAAGCCTGCCAGAAGATTGACAACACTTGATTTTCCTGCACCCGTTGTTCCAACAATCCCAACAAATTGCCCTAATGGAAGAGTGAGGGATAAATTGGATAAGACAGGATAATCAGCAGAACCATAAGTCAAACCAACCGTTTCCAATTCATAACCCAACACTGATTGACGGTCAATCGGATAGGTCTGGTGTAGGTTTTCCTCTTCTTCCAAAAAGAGCCCTCTAATCCGCTGACCACTCACCCAAGCCTGACTAAGGCTAGCCGTTAAACTCATCATCTTGAGCAATTCTTGCAAAATCTGCAATAAATAATTTACCAGAGCAACTAAAGCTCCCGCACTAAGCTGACCACCAAAAATATCCTGACGTCCCTGATAAATTAAAACAAGAAGAGACAAATTGACAATGATGTAGGTTCCTGGATTGATAAGATTAGCCAGATTGGCCGCTTTTATCGTTTCATGGGTATAGGTCTCCTGATTTTTAGAGTAATCGGCTTGCTCTCTATCGATTTGATGAAATGCTCGAATCAATCGCATGCCCGATAATTGCTCTGAAATGACTGAAAACAACTTCTCTTGCTGCTGTTTCAAGAACAGAAAAGCAACGCTAACACGTCTGGATAGGCCATATGCTAAACCAAAAAGACCAGCTACCATCAATAAATAAATGATGGTTAGTGAAGGACTGATGAAAAATGCCATGACCACCGCACCAAAAACAATAATTGGTGCGCGTAATACTAACCGTAGAAAAAGGTTGAGCCCTGTCTGTAAGGCTAGAACATCAACTGTCAATCGCGTCAATAAAGCGCTATTTCCTAGCGCTTGTTGCTGATGAACCGAAAGCCCTGTTACATGACGAAACAGGGTCTGATTGAGCGCTGTCGCAAAACCGACCGACGCTTTTGCTGCTAGATACTGAGCGAGCAAGGCAACAAGCACATTAAACATGGCTAGACCAATCAGACCAGCCCCCCAGAACCATAGCAGACGGGGCTGGTGCTGAGGCAAGACCTGATCAATGATGATTGAAAGAGCCATCGGAACTAAAAGCTCAAGTAATGCCTCTAAGAGTTTTAAGAGCGGCGACCAAATCAGTTGCCAGCGATAGGGTTTTAAAAAGGGTAAAAAGTAAGTCACATCAATTTTCCTCAATAGCAGCAACCAACTTTATCAAAGTGAGGTTGAGCTGAACCTGTTTGGCATAGTAATAATTGCCCCCATTACGCAAGAGCATAGGTTCTCCATGCCAAATCGACACGGGATGGTAGTAGGAATATGTCTGCCCATCGGTATTCCCCAAACTTGGAGCCACCACCTCTCGGGAATAGGTTTTGGCTAGGTCAACGGTCGTCACCCCACCCCTCTGAGCCACATAGTCAATGTAAGCTGTACCGAAATTATAGGCTTGAACGGCTGTCCAAACATCAACACCAGCGTTGTCAGCCACCACGAAGTTCTCAGACAGAACAGTGATGCCTTGAATCAAGCTCTCCTTATTATCCGTGATGTGACCTGGTAAACCAGTCAGACTCTCACTGGACTGGATAAGGTCATCAGACTTACCCTTGGTCTCGGTGTATATCATGGCTAAAATCAAGTCTTGACCAGCAGGACTACCTGTTTCAGCCAAGACTTCCTGCACTAAGGGACGATAGGTCAACACATGCTTGATTGCCAGATAGGTTCGGGCACTCCATAAACCCAGACCTAGTACTAGCACAAACACGATCAAACGTCGTAAACGTTTCAACATTATTTGCTGACAATGTCCTTGATATTTTTGATCAAAATGGAGTAGGTTCCGTCATGGTTCTGGATAAATTCCACGCTGTCAGCATCCTCATAAACATGGTTAGGCACCAAAAGCTCAATGCCGTTGGAGAGGGAGAGTTTTTGATTTTCCAGCTTTTTTAACTGGCGTGAGGCATCGATGTCTGTCAGCTTGATCGGCTCTGGGATAGCTTCCTTGAGCTCGTCCACAAAGGTCAGCCGAGCAGTTAAATTATCATCAAAGAGTTGATTAGCCAACTCCTCAGGCGATAACTGATGACCAGCCTCCAAGCTCTTGTGGAGGGCTGATTTCATCTTGCCCTGAAAGGCAAAATCGTCCTGATTGAAATTGTCCGCAATCTTCTGCGCCGTCTGCTCCATGAGTTTGATGGACTTTTTGACCGACTGCTCAGGAGCTACCGCAAGGAGATTTTCAGAGAAATAATTGGCAAAGGCGCCATTGTGCTTAATCCGCTTCTCAATCAGGTAATAATCACGGGTGTCCAGATTGATGATGAGAGCCTCATCCGGCGCTTGAGCTGCCGATGGGAGGTTATTGGTCGTCATCTGAATGGGCTTATCGCTATCTACCGAGCTGTGCACCAGATTTTCCTTGAGGGTCAGACGCAAGAAGGCAAAATACGGCTGTCCGTCCTTATCAACATCCAAAAAGACCAAGTCATTGGTCTTCTGATTGTCGCTGATGACAAACTCTTCTTTCCAGAGCTGTGCCATCTTGACAGAGGTCTCATAGCGGTCATCGCTCAAGAGGCTCAGGAACGCATTGCCGGCGGCAAACTGCCCGCGCTTTGCCTCATCAGAAAAGACCTTACTGAGTTTTTTTCGGAAATACTCATCCAAGCGCGGCGTCAACTCCAAGGGTTGCTCTGCCAAACGAAGCTCTGTATCATCTGGGCTAAATTGGTGAATGATGACCCGCTTCACATAAAGGTCCATAGTCGCCTCCTTCTTGACTTTTTTTAGCTCATTGATTTTCTCTTTTGGAAAATAGCCGAGCGGTAAACTGTTCTCCCATTTTACCATAAAGGCTGGTATCAAACAAGGCAAAAAAGGTAACGCTCACAGCAGGAATAATATGAAAAAACACTTATAACAACCCTATTGCCACAAGTGTTTAATCGAGGACATCTCAAAAAATCATCGACATTTAAGGACTAACGATTTTCAAAAGACCAAGCCAAAGTCAAAGACTCATTAGCTCCTATCTGCCACCAAGCCGAGGTCCTGCAATAAACGTTGACGAACTAGAGTTAGACTATCTAGGTCTTGGTGAACTTTTACTAATACAATACCTCCTTGAAGGCTAGCTAGGAGATTAATTGCCTGTTCACGACAAGCGCCTCTTGAGCGTTCGGGATAAGCTGCTTGTAAAACAGACACAAGAGCCTCCTCCCAGTCAGTCATAAACGCTTTCAGCAATTCCTGAAAATGAGGTTCTTGAGCCGATAACTCGACAATCAAATTTCCCAAAGGGCAACCATAGAACACCGTCTGATTCTGATGAAACTCAAAAAACCAATCCACCATGGCCACTAGAGCCTGTCTAGGATTTTCTTGGGAAAGAATACCATCTAAGAGCTGACTTCTCCATTCCCCTAAAAGCTGAGTAACTACTTCCAGACCGATGGCCTGTTTCGATGCAAAATAATGATAGAGTTGCCCCTTACCAACCCCACTGGCTGCCATAATATCACTAATTGATGTCGCTAGATAACCTTGACGATAAATCAATTCAGTGGTCTGCTTTAAAATCCTCTCTCTGGTTGTCATCTTCATACCTTTTTATCCGTTTTTTTAATTATACCATCTTTTCAAGCCAAATACTTTACAAGATGATTTTTTCATGGTACTCTATTTTCTGTACCGAACGGTAGGTACTGAAAATCATATTGAAGAGGTATTTTTATGTTTAACCCAAAAAACGTTGCCATCGTGATTACTGACCCACAAGTAGAGTTCTTGAAGCCTGCTGGTAAAGGCTTTGGGGCTACAAAAGACATTCTTGAAAAGGTCAATACCATCGAGAATTTGATTAACTTATTTGCTGTTGCTAAAAACAAGGGCTACAAACGCTTCATCTCTGCGCACTACTTCTACCCACATGACACCAAGTGGCAATTCAAAGCAGCTGGCGAAACCATGATGATCGAAAACCAAATGTTCTGGCGTGACAGCCAATACAGCCCTGTTGTGGATGGTTCTGGAGCGGATATTATCCCTGAAATGAAGGAACTCATGGATGAAGACACCATCCTCACTAGCCCGCACAAGATTTTCGGTCCTGAAAGCAATGACCTCGCTCTGCAATTGCGCAAAAACGGTATCGACACCATCATCCTCGCTGGTATGAATGCTAACCTCTGTGTGGATTCTCACATGCGTGAGTTGATCGAATCAGGCTTTAACGTGATTGTGGCAAAAGATGCCATTGGCGCTCCTGGTCAGGAGGCTTACGATGCTGCTCTAACCAACTTTGGTTACATTGCTAACCAAGTCCTAACCACTGAAGAAGTCATTGATGCCCTATAATCACCAAACCATCATTAAAAAGTATCTTATGAAACATATGAATCCTACCACACAACTCATCAGAATTAAAAAAACATACCATGGTAACTAAAGTTGTTCAACAAAAAAAATATTGAAATTATTGCCACACCTGCCTATCATCCCCATTAATGTAACCATTAACTCCAAAAACCATCTAAATTCCCTTCACTGAAATCAGTGGCTTTTATGGTCTCATCTGTTTAAAAAAGAGATGATTTCAATGTAAATCTTGTCAAAAGGTTAGGGTCTTTAAAACTAGTCTCTTGAAGAAAAATTATTAAAACTCTGAGCTCATCAGATAGACGATGACTCTACTCCTCCTCAATAAAGAATCCCTTACCCGTATTGCATCAAAACTCACTATCTCTGCTTACCTACACAGTCTATCGCAAGATCAAGTAATATCAGTTTCATGCGAAATATTCTTCCTTAGTTGAAATCCTATTTTGGTATAAAGTCTCCTATCAGAAAGGCAAACTGACCTTTATCGCACAGGATTTCAAGACTAAGAAAAACATCGCCATTATAAAAATCGTCTCAAATCTAAGACTTATTCCATCAACATCAAAATTTGTACCTGAATCGGTTACACTAAACTAGACAGAATTTATAAAGTGTTCTACACTAAAGAAAACAGGAGAACTCTATGTCTAGAAAAATCCGTCGTCAATTTAGTGATGACTTTAAGCAACAAATTGTTGA